>JBDKRY010000236.1:0-6058 GCA_039683155.1 Proteiniphilum sp. | reverse complement strand
CCATTTACCACCGGCACATTCAAAAAACCGGCATCGTTCTGTCCTTCTATATGGAGCAAGCTTATAACCAATAGGATGAATGTCAGGATATATTTTTTCATACGTAATATTTTTTTGATCCTTCCTTTTATCGGAGTCTTCTCTTTATGACGAACAAAGCATTGTTTTGTTACATTATATGCGCTGTCATCACCGGGAAAAACCAATCAGGAACTGTTCTTAAGACTGCAAACGTACGAAAAAGATTAATCCGGCGGGGTTGTTTTCATAAAAAACAGGCTGTAAATTTTATTTATCACTTTAAAACCATTACTTTTGCATCTCAAAAAATAACGTCACATTTTTTAAACAATCATGTCTGCAAAAAAAACAAACGAGTCGAAAGCCGAGAAGAATTTCGAGAATATCGGGGAAGCTTTAACCACTTCGGAGCAGTTTCTGGAAAAGAACCAGAGAGCCATTTTAACAGGGTTGGCCATTGTTATTGTTTTGGTGGGAGCCTTTCTGGCGTACCACTATTTGTATAAGGTGCCTCGCAACGAAAAGGCGCAGTCAGCCATCTTCAAGGGCGAGCGTTATTTCCAGGAGGGACAGGATTCGCTGGCACTTTTTGGCAATGGCAACGACTACATCGGTTTTGAATCCGTTATCAGCCAATACAAGGGTACCCGGACATCTGATCTGGCCCATGCATATGCAGGCATTTCATACAATCGTCTCGGCAACAACGAAAAAGCGCTTGATCACCTGAAGAAGTTCAAGGGAGGCGATCTGCTGCTAACCCCTGCCATTACCGGCGCCATCGGCGATGTGTACATCAACATGGGAAATACCGATGAGGCTGTTTCCTACTTTCTGAAGGCTGCCAAAGAGGCAGATGACCAGATGCTGAGTCCCATCTACCTGAAAAAGGCCGGTGAGGTGTACCTGAGTATCGCTAATTATGACAAGGCCATTGAGACCTTCACGCAAATCAAAGAAAAATACATCAACACACCGGAAGCACGGGAAGCCGATAAATATATCACACAGGCCGAATTGCTGAAAGCATCGAAGTAAAGAAAGCATGGCAACCGAACTGAATAATCTTTCGTCGTACGACCCGCAATCGGTTCCTGACGGAAACGGAAAGAAGATTGGCATTGTGGTTTCCGACTGGAATTCCGCCGTCACGGGAAGCCTGTTGCGCGGGGCTTGCGATACACTGCTGAAATTTGGCGTTGCGCAGGAAGACATCCTCATTGAACATGTGCCGGGCAGTTTTGAACTTACATACGGAGCGAAAGTGATGATAGAAAAAGCCGGGGTGGACAGTGTCATCATCCTGGGGTGTGTCATTCAGGGAGAGACACCGCACTTTACGTTTGTGTGTGAGAGTGTGACGGCAGGAACCACCCAACTGAATCTGACACAGGATGTTCCCGTGATCTTCGGATTACTCACCACCAACACGCTCGACCAGGCAAAAGCAAGAGCCGGTGGCAGACACGGAAACAAAGGTGATGAGGCAGCGATTACCGCCTTGAAAATGATTGCGCTTCAATCGAAATACAAATAATTTATCGTATCTTTGCCGCTCAAAAAAATGGGCAGTTACCAGAGTGGCCAAATGGGGCTGACTGTAACTCAGCTGGCTTACGCCTTCGGTGGTTCGAATCCATCACTGCCCACTTATTCGATTCGATGATGTGATGATGTGATGATGAGATGATTTAAAAAACAAATCAGCACATCGCTAAATCATCAAATCAATTTCGCGGAAGTAGCTCAGTCGATAGAGCATTAGCCTTCCAATATGAAAGAGTCACCCGTACACACCTCCAACATCCGTGATTTGACGAGGGGTAGCATCTTCCGGCAGCTACTGACGTTGGCGTTGCCGCTGATGGCGATCAGTTTCATCCAGATGACCTACAACCTGGTGGACATCCTCTGGATAGGAAGGCTGGGGAGCAAATCGGTCGCAGCTGTAGGCTCCGTGGGGATGCTGATGTGGATGATGAACTCCGTGGCGCTGATCTCCAAGGTGGGTGCCGAGATTTCCATTGGCCAATCCATCGGAGCCCGCCAACCCGGCCTTGCGTCGGTCTATGCCTCTCACACCACGACCATCGCGCTGGCGCTGGGTCTCACCTTCGGCATCCTCTTCTTCCTCTTTCCCCATCCTTATGTTTCGTTTTACAACTTAGAGCGCGAAATATCGACTGAAGCGGCAGGCTACCTGCAGATCATTGCCCTGGGCATACCGGTCATGTTTCTGATTCTCAATTTTTCCGGCATCTACATTGGTTCGGGGCGAAGTGACATCCCTTTTTATTTGAATGCCACCGGATTGGTATTCAATATTGCGCTCGATCCGCTGCTGATTTTCGGAATGGGTCCCTTCCCGGAGATGGGAGTAAAAGGAGCGGCACTGGCCACCCTCCTGTCGCAGGGCGTGGTACTGCTGCTGTTTATCCGCCACCTGAAACGAAGAAATGGTCTGCTGGGGCGTTTCCGGTTTCTGATCCGTCCCCGCAGAAGGTATACCATCAACATTCTGAAGCTGGGTCTGCCCGTGGCGGCGATGAACGTCTACTTTGCCTTTATCAACATGAACCTGGCCCGTACCGCCTCCCTCTACGGCGGGCACCTTGGCATCACCAGCCAGACCACCGGCGGTCAGATCGAGGGAATCACCTGGAACACTTCCAACGGCTTCTCCACGGCTTTGGGCAGCTTTGTGGCGCAGAACTACGCGGCGGGAAAGATGCAGCGTGCCAATCGCGCCTTCCGTTATACCTTGCTGATGATGGGGCTTCTGGGCAGCGTGGTCACACTTTTGTTTGTGTTTTACGGGGAGGGTATCTTCTCGCTTTTTGTGCCTGAGCGGGAAGCCTATGTGGCGGGCGGTGACTATCTGCTGATCCTGGGGTTTTCACAGCTTTTCATGATGCTGGAGCTGACCACACAGGGGATGTTCAATGGCTTAGGCCGCACTACCCCACCCGCCATTATCAGCATTATCTTCAATACACTGCGTATTCCTATCGCGATCTTCCTGGGTATCCGCATCGGCGTGACGGGGGTCTGGTGGGCCATCAGCATCACTTCCATCTTCAAGGGGATCATCTCATTTACCTGGTACCTGATCCTGCAGAAGCGTTTGTCAAAAAACGCGGTCACGGTCACCTCTTCAAATAGATGATCCAGTACCAATCCTCTGGATCCCCTACTCCCACGCTGGGTGTGTAGAGGAACAGTTTCACTTTTTATAATACTCTTTCCAGACAACTTTCCTGCCTGTTTTAACTGATACTTTGGCTGCTTCTATAATTTTTACTACTATCTCATTGTTTGGCAAGGCCGAAAGATCAAAAGGTTGAGGTTTAATATTTCCACGAATGACATTGGCAAAATAAGAAAAAGCATCATTTTGATTTTCTGCTATCGGCAAAGCTGTAAAATCTGTCGGTTTCCTTTCACCGGTTTTCTGAGCTGTCATACTTGTGTCATCTTTGCAGAGAACGTATCCCGATTGTCCGTAAAGCTGCATATCTTTCCGGTTGTAAGGCCAGTTCCATGATGCCTGAATTACAACCTGTGAATGAAGATATTGCACAATAATCGTTGCCTCGTCATCCACTTTTGGGTAAACCTGCGGTTTGTTGGTATTCGTTACCGCCGTAACGGAAACCGGAGTTTCACCATTCATAAGCCACGTGGAAATATTTGCGCCATAGCAACCAAAATCATTTAGCGCCCCGGCACCATTCAAAACAGGATCAGTAAGCCAGGCGAGGAACTCTTTACTGCAACCAATTTCCACAGGGCCCTGATGCCCGGTATGAAATTCAATTTTTCTAATCTCCCCGATTTTCTTTTCCTTATTTGCAATTTTATATGCTTCGGCATTGCTTCCATACCATGTTGTTTCATAGTTGGTAAGCAAATGAATGTTGTGTTTTTTTGCGAGCGCAGCCATTCTGTTGGCGTGATCCACACTCACGGCAAGTGGTTTTTCAACCATCACGTGAACACCTTCAGGAGCACATTTCTCAACAACTTCCAGGTGACCGAAAATATCGTTGTAAGCCATTACTGCCTCGGGTTTGGTTTTTCGAAGCATTTCATCGATACTTGCATAAACAATCTTTTTATCAAAACCATATCGTGCTGCATATCTTTCAACCAGCTCCTTGTTAGGTTCAACAATGCCAACAATCACAATATCCCCTTTGTCTTTTCTTCCTAACAGTCCGTGAATATGATCGTGCGTTAATCCGGCAACGCCGATCCTCACCGGCTTTTGTTGTGCAAATACGATAACAGGTAACAGGGATAGACTCAAAATAAGTGCAAGTTTGGTTATTAATTTCAACATGATAATCAGGTATTGAGGGTAGAACTACAGGTGACTCTTTCATATACATTGAGATCAGTATCCATGCAGAAAAAGGCCGATGTCGGAGACCGGGAAGTTGAAATGGTTGGCCACGTAGGAGTTGACCATTTTTCCGGCATAGAGGTAGAAGCCGGAGGCGAAGCCCCGGTCGAAACGGGCAAAATGTGCCACATCGCCACAATCGCCCATGGCGGTGAAAAGAGAGATAAAAATGTTGCTTAAGGCGATGGAGGCGGTACGTGCCACGCGTGAGCTGAGGCTCATCTCGCAGAAATGGAGCACCCCATATTTCTCAAAGATGGCCGGATGATCCGGCAGGCAGGCTTCCATGGTGGTTTCAAAACAGCCTCCCTGCGCCATCCGCAGGTCGATAACCAGTGAACCCTTCTTCATCTCCCGGATCAGGTCGACCGAGATCCGGTAAAAATGGGTTTTGTTGATGTATTGCATGGCACCGATCACCACATCAGCCGAGTGAAACACGTTCCTGAGGACGTTTGGCTGGAGGGTGGAGGTGAAGAGCGGACTTCCCAGTTCATGCCGGATGGAACGCAATTTAGAGATATCGTCGTCGAACACCTTCACCGAGGCACCCAGCGCCAGTGCTGCACGGGCAGCCATGGTGCCGGCCACGCCGGCGCCGATGATCACCACTTCGGTGGGTGATACACCCGGAATGCCGCCAAGAAGGATCCCTTTACCGCCATGGGCATTGCTTAACAGCTCTGCAGCCAGCGTGATGGAAGAGGCCCCTTCAATCTCCGAGATCGATGTCACGAACGGCGAAACGTCTGTGTTGTCGCTGATCAGCTCATAAGCAAGGGCATTGATTTTTTTCACCGCCATCTGTTCGAGGATGGCGGCTGATAACTTGTGCAGATAGAGAAAGGAACAGACCGTTGTCCGGGGACGCATCATCCCCACCTCCTCCAGGGTGGGAGGCATGATCTTCAGGATCAGATCGGCCTGAAAAACCTCTTGTGCCGTGTCCACAATCTCTGCTCCCGATTCGGCATAATAATGGTCGGAATAATGGATGGAAAGTCCCGCTCCCGCTTCGAGCAATACACGGTAACCCAAAGAGACCAGCAGTGAAACTGTCTCCGGCGTAAGCGGCAATCGCTTTTCGGTCTCCTGATCTTCCCTGGGCACTCCAATCACCAGGGATACTTTTTGCTTTTCTGCTTTCAGCAGTAATTCACGCACGACGAACGACGTGCTCTTTTGGGAATCCTGTATCATGGTTCTTTTCTCTTTCTCAGTAATTCCGCAATACCGCGTACCGTTAAATGAATATCTTTTTTGGTGATCATGCGGTCGGTATGGTAAACAATTTGTGCACCATTGTAATAACGCTCTCTTTGCGCCAAATGTTCCGTAATAAAAGGAATAAGTTCCTCTTTGGTTTTCCCGGCAATCAGTGGCCGCACCGTTTTCGATGCCTGCAGCCGGGCAGCGAGCTCTTCGGGCCGGGCCTTGATATAGATTGTGGTACCGGCATGGTTCATCAGCGCCATATTATCGAAATAACAGGGTGCTCCCCCGCCCGTAGATATCACCACATCCTCGAACTGTGCCACCTCATGCAGTGCCTGACTTTCTATTTTTCTGAACGCCTCTTCTCCTTTCCCGGCAAACAGGGCTGAAATTGTTTTCCGGTATTTGTTTTCGATA
>JBDKRY010000235.1:0-12264 GCA_039683155.1 Proteiniphilum sp. | reverse complement strand
GTGGACCGCCCGGGTGGTCCGTACCTACGGCGACCTAGGCTCGGGAGAAGAGGGGTATATCATTCGCACCATGGGGCAGGGCTACCGCCGCACCACTGTGGTGGCATCCACCGGAGAGGCGGGCCTCCTCTACGGTGCCTATCACTTGCTGCGGCTCATCCAAACCGGCAAATACAGCGACACACTCAACATCCGTGAACAACCCCGGTACGACATCCGCATCCTCAACCATTGGGACAACCTCGACGGAACAGTGGAACGGGGTTATGCCGGCCACTCCATCTGGCAGTGGGACAAGCTGCCCGGGAAGATCTCACCCCGTTACAGGGAGTATGCGCGCGCAAACGCATCCATTGGCATCAACGCTACGGTACTCAACAACGTGAATGCAACCCCCGAAATCCTGACTGCGGAATACCTGGAGAAGGTGAAGCTGATTGCCAATGAGCTTCGGCCTTTTCATATCAGGGTCTATCTATCCATCAACTTCTCCTCCCCCGCTGCGCTGGGTGGTCTGGAAAACTCCGACCCGCTCAATCCGGAAGTGCAGCAGTGGTGGAAGAAAAAAGCGGATGAGATCTACAACATCATTCCCGACTTCGGTGGCTTCCTGGTGAAAGCCAACTCGGAAGGGCTGCCGGGACCGCAGGATTATGGACGCACCCACGCAGAGGGGGCCAACATGCTGGCTGATGCCCTCAAACCGCACGGTGGAATTGTGATGTGGCGCGCTTTTGTCTACAACCCTACCGGGGAGGAACGTGCCAGGCAGGCTTATAATGAGTTTATGCCCCTCGAAGGGCAGTTCCGCGACAATGTGATCATCCAGGTGAAGAACGGTCCGATCGACTTCCAGCCGCGGGAGCCATTCAGTCCCCTGTTCGGTGCGATGCGTCAGACAGCCCTGATGCCGGAACTGCAGATCACACAGGAGTATCTCGGTTTCTCCAATCACCTGGTCTTCCTTGCTACGCAATGGAAAGAGTTCCTGGAGAGCGATACCCATTGCATGGGTGAGGGATCGACCGTAGCAAAGTGTACCGACGGCACACTCCTCCCTCACCCGCTCACCGCCATTGCCGGTGTGGCCAATATCGGGCTGGATGCCAACTGGTGCGGACATCATTTTGCACAGGCCAACTGGTACGCCTTCGGACGGCTGGCATGGGATCACACCGTCACAGCAGAAGAGATTGCAGAGGAGTGGATCCGGATGACCTTTTCCAGGGAACCGGCATTCCTGGAACCTGTCAGGGAGATGATGCTCCTTTCATGGGAAACTGCGGTCAACTATATGATGCCGCTTGGATTGCACCATATCTTCGCCTGGGAACACCACTACGGTCCCGAGCCATGGTGTGACATCCCCGGTGCACGGCCCGACTGGCTGCCACCCTACTATCACAACGCCAGTGAAGAGGGGATCGGTTTCGACCGCACCACTTCCGGCAGCAATGCGGTGTCGCAATATTGCCCACCCTTAAATGAGAAGTTTAACAACATTGAATCCTGCCCGGAAGAGCTGTTGCTCTGGTTCCACCACGTTCCCTGGGATCACCCGATGCAGAACAGACGCACTCTCTGGGAGGAGATGTGTTACCGGTACGACGGAGGAGTGCAACAGGTTCGTGAATTTCAAAAGTTGTGGGACAGGATGGAACCCTACGTGGACAGCGAGCGTTTTCGACATGTGCAATCCCGCCTCAGGATTCAGTCGCGTGATGCCGTCTGGTGGAAGGATGCCTGTCTGCTTTATTTCCAGACCTTCTCCGGCATGCCCATCCCCTATGATATCGAGCGGCCTGTGCATGAACTGGAGGAACTGAAACAGATTAAACTGGATCTTAAGCACCATAACTGATGTGCTGATTTAAGGGTGTGAAGTTCAAGGTTTGATGCTCGATGTACCTGGTGCGAAGTTATCATGTTGCTAAAAAATTTATAAATTAGCAAGTTGGAAAGTTTTATAGTTATAAGGGTCAGGGAAAAAGTTGCCAGCTTATCGCTTACAGCTTATCGCTAAAAGATAGAAAATCAAAATGATTAAAACCTGGAGATGGTTTGGGAAGAAAGATCCCATCACGCTGGAGATGTTGCGGCAGATGGGCGTGGAGGGTATCGTGACGGCACTCTATGACCTGCCGCCGGGAGAGGTGTGGCATGCTGAAGCAATTGAAGAGCTGAAGCAGACCATCGAAGAGGCAGGCCTTGTCTGGTGCGTAGCCGAAAGCCTACCGGTGGCCGAAGAGATAAAGTATGCTGCCCCCACTCGCGACCGTCTGATCGACAATTACAACGAGAGCCTCATCAACCTGGGCAGGATAGGCATCAAAACCATCTGTTACAACTTCATGCCGGCGATTGATTGGGTACGGACCGACCTGAACCGGCAACTTCCCGATGGAACCACCACCCTCTACTTCGACCGGATACGGTATGCCTACTTTGATTGCAGGATCCTGCAACGTGAGGGGGCTGAAGCAGATTACGGCGAGGAGGATCTGGAGAAAATTGACCGGCTGGAGCAGACCATCAGCGAAGAGGAGAAAGCAGAGCTGATTGATACCATCCTTGTCAAGACGCAGGGCTTCATCCACCGCAAAATGGGAGAGGGTGCCGATCCGGTGACGGAATTCAAAAAGTTGCTGCAGCACTATGACGGTGTCAACAGAGATGCGTTGCGGGCAAACCTGGCTTACTTCCTTGAAAAAGTCGTTCCGGTTGCAGAGGCAAGTGGCATCATGCTCTGCATCCATCCCGATGATCCCCCTTTCCCGGTATTTGGCCTACCCCGCATTGTCAGCCGGGAAGAGGATTTGGAGTGGATCATCAGGGCTGTCAATAGCCACAGCAACGGCATCACGCTCTGCGCCGGATCGCTCAGTGCCATTGCTGAGAACGATGTTCCCCATCTGGCACAACGCTTCGCGAAACGGATCGGTTTTGCCCACCTGCGCAGCACACAACTGCTCCCCGGTGGCAATTTCATAGAAGCATCACATCTGGATGGGAATGGCAGGCTGATCGAGGTGATCCGTGAGCTGGAGAGAAGAGTTCCCGGCATCCCGATGCGGGTGGATCACGGCAGGGTGTTGCCCGGCGACAGGGAAATTCCACACAATCCGGGATACCCCTTCTATGGGAGGATGTTTTCCCTGGCACAGGTGGAGGGGATGATGGCAGTGGTACGAAAAGAAATAGAAGAAAAAAATCAAGATAAAACAGAAAATAATGGGAGAATTGTTTGATATCAGCGGAAGAGTGATTGTGATTACCGGCGGTACCGGAGTACTGGGTAGCGTGATCGCCACCTATCTGGCAGATGAGGGAGCCAGCGTCGTGATCCTGGGCCGGCGCAAAGAGGCGGGAGAGGCATTGGTAAAAAAGATCAGAGGAAAGGGAGGAGAAGCCCTTTTCCTGGAGTCAGATGTGATGGATGCGGAGAAATTGACACAAAACCGCGAAGAGATCCTGACCCGTTACAGCCGGATCGATGCCCTCCTGAACGCTGCCGGCGGCAACATGGCCGGTGCCAATATCCCGCCCCAGAAGACCTTTTTCGACCTGGATATGGAGCAGTTCGACCAGGTGGTACGCCTCAACCTTACCGGAAGCGTCCTCCCCTCACAGATTTTTTTACAGCCGATGGTGCAGCAAAAAAAAGGGGTGATCCTTAACTTCTCCTCTATGGCTGCCTTCCGTCCCATGACACGGGTGGTGGGTTATGCCGCCGCGAAGGCTGCGGTAACCAACTTCACCCAGTACCTGTCCACCGAGATGGCCACGAAATTTGGTGAGGGGATCCGGGTAAACGCCATCGCGCCCGGGTTCTTCCTTACCGAACAAAACAGGGATCTGTTGACCAACCCCGATGGCTCTTACACGCAGCGGGGTATGGATGTAATCCGGCAGACCCCGTTCAAGCGGCTGGGCAGGCCGGAAGAGCTTTGTGGTACCATCCATTATCTGGTGAGCGACGCCTCAGCCTTTGTGACCGGCACTACCGTCACGGTAGATGGAGGATTCAACGTCTTTGCCATGTGATGTGACAGGTTTTGGACGACCATTGGCGCCCCCCCAGATCAAGAGAAAAGAACTGAATTACGACAATCAATTAAACAACTAACAATGTACCTATTGGGATATGACATTGGCAGCTCATCGGTGAAAGCCGCACTGGTGGATGCCGAGACAGGGAAGACCGTCGCATCGGATTTTTTTCCGAAAACAGAGATGAGCATGCAAGCCATCCAGCCAGGCTGGGCGGAACAGGACCCGGAGATGTGGTGGGATAACCTGAAACTGGCTAACGCTTCGGTATTGAAACAATCGGGCGTCGACCCGGCTGATATCCAGGCGATCGGTATCTCCTGGCAGATGCACGGGCTGGTGATGATCGACAAGAAACGGCAGCTGCTGCGCCCAGCCATCATCTGGTGCGACAGCCGCGCGGTACCCTACGGTGAGAGCGCATTCAAGGCCATCAGCGAGGAGAGGGTACTCTCCCGCCTGCTCAACTCACCCGGTAACTTTACCGCTGCCAAGCTGGCCTGGGTGAAGGAGAATGAGCCGGAGCTCTACGAACGGATCTACAAGATCATGCTGCCGGGCGACTACATCGCCATGAAGCTGACCGGCGAGATCGGCGTCACCGTGGAAGGGCTGTCGGAGGGGATTTTCTGGGATTTCAAGGAGAACGCTCTCTCGCAGGATATAATGGATTACTTTGGCTTTGAAAAAGAGATCATTCCTCCTCTCACCCCCATCTTTGGTATCCAGGGGAGGGTGACCAACGCCGTGGCGGAAGAACTGGGTTTGCATGCCGGTACCCCGGTGAGCTACCGCGCAGGCGACCAACCCAATAATGCCGTCTCGCTGAACGTCTTCAACCCGGGAGAGATTGCCTCCACCGCCGGCACCTCAGGGGTAGTCTATGGGGTGCTGGATCAGGTGAAATACGACACCCTCTCACGGGTCAACATCTTCGCCCACGTGAATCATCAGCCGGAGCAGACGCGCCTGGGTGTGCTGCTTTGCATCAACGGCACCGGGATCCTCAACTCCTGGATCAAAAAGAATATGGTGCCTGCTGAGATGAGTTACCATGAGATGAACATGCTGGCAGCCCAATCACCCATCGGTGCCAGGGGCATTTCGGTGTTACCCTTCGGCAACGGCGCGGAACGGGTGCTGGGAAACAGGAATCCCGGCAGCTCCTTCCATGGCATCAACTTCAACATCCACTCCCTTTCAGACCTGCTGCGTGCGGCACAGGAGGGGATTGTCTTCTCTTTCCGGTATGGCATGGAGGTGATGCAGGAAATCGGCATGGATATAAAGGTGATCCGGGCGGGGAACGCCAACATGTTCCTCAGTCCGCTCTTCCGGGAGACACTGGCTTCGGTGAGCGGAGCAGTGATCGAGCTCTACGACACCGACGGGGCAACAGGTGCTGCCAAGGCAGCCGGCATTGGTGCCGGTATCTATGCATCGCCGCAGGAAGCATTTGCCTCACTGCGGAAGATCCTGACGGTAGAACCCGACAGGCTGCACTACGAACAATATATGGACGCCTATACCCGGTGGAAAAAATTTATCTGAAAACAACATAGTATCTATTTTTAAAATTCAACAACTTTATGGAAACTGGAAAGAAAGTGAATGAGTATTTCCCCGGAATCGGGAAGATTAAATTTGAAGGAAAAGAGAGTCGCAACCCACTGGCATTTCGTTATTATGACCCTGAAAAAGTAGTGCATGGCCGCAAGATGAAGGAGTGGTTCAAATTCTCCATGGCCTACTGGCACACGCTTTGTGCAGAGTCGAGCGACCCATTCGGGGAAGAGACCAAGGATTTTGAGTGGAACAACGGCGACGCCATCCTGGAGAGAGCCAAAAAGAAAGTAGATGCCGGCTTCGAGTTCATGCAGAAGATGGGCCTCGAATATTTCTGCTTCCATGATGTGGACCTGGTGGAAGAGGGCAACTCGCTGGAAGAGTATGAAGCCAACCTGAAAAGCATCGTCGCCTATGTGAAGGAGAAGATGAATGCTACCGGGATCAAGCTGCTGTGGGGCACCGCCAATGTGTTCAGCAACAAGCGATACATGAACGGAGCAGCCACCAACCCCAATTTCGACAGTGTGGCCTACGCTGCTACCCAGATCAAGAACGCGCTGGACGCCACCATCGAGCTGGGGGGTGAGAACTATGTCTTCTGGGGTGGTCGCGAAGGATATATGAGCTTGCTTAACACAGAGATGAAACGGGAAAAGGAACATCTGGCCATGATGCTGAAGATGGCCCGCGATTATGCCCGTTCAAAGGGATTCAAGGGTACCTTCCTCATCGAGCCCAAGCCGATGGAACCCACCAAGCATCAGTATGACGTGGATGCAGAGACCGTGATCGGCTTCCTGCGTGCGCATGGCCTGGATAAGGATTTCAAGCTGAACATCGAAGTGAACCATGCCACACTGGCAGGCCACACCTTTGAGCATGAGTTGCAGTGTGCGGTGGATGCCGGACTGCTGGGATCGATCGACGCCAACAGAGGTGATTACCAGAACGGGTGGGATACCGACCAGTTCCCCATCGACATCTACGAACTGACCCAAGCGATGATGGTGATCCTGCGTGGTGGTGGCCTGCAGGGCGGTGGCACCAACTTCGACGCCAAGACACGCCGTAATTCCACCGACCTGGAGGATATCTTCATCGCCCACATTGCCGGCATGGATGTTTTCGCCCGTGCACTGGAATCAGCTGCAGCCATCCTGGAAGAGTCACCCTATCTCCCGATGCTCAAAGAGCGCTATGCCTCTTTTGATGAGGGCAAGGGCAAAGCATTTGAAGAAGGGAAACTCTCTCTTGAGGATCTGCGTCAACATGCCCTTTCGTTAGGCAAAGAACCGGCTCAGATCAGCGGCAGGCAGGAGCTCTACGAAGCAATCATCAACATGTATATTTAGCCCGATGTGTAACAACAAGATCAACTGCCTGAATGGAGGCAGTTGATCTTTCTTTTTCAAACCACTGTTTGGATCTGCATTCTATTTTCAACCCATCCCTTTACAAATCTCTTTATCACCGATGAAACTGTTTATGCACACCTCTCCTTTCAGGATCATCCTGACAATAACTTTATCACTGCTGTTCACGGCATCATTCGGTACGGTCAAGCTTCCTCCGCTGATCTCCGACAACATGATGATCCAGAGAGAGAAAGAAATACACCTCTGGGGAAGTGCCGATACAGGGGAAAAAGTAACCGTTCTTTTTTTGGGGGGAAAATTTGAGACCATTACCGACCAGAACGGCAATTGGTCGCTGCTGTTGCCTCCCGCTGCTACCGGCGGACCATTTACAATGACAATCAATGAGATTACCCTGCAAAACATCATGATAGGCGATGTCTGGATCTGTTCCGGACAATCGAATGTGGACCTCCCGATCTACCGGGTGGAAGATCTCTATAAAGAGCTGACCGATACTTTAAAAAGAGAGAAGGTGCGGTTGCTGAAAGTAGCCAACAAGGCCGATGTCTCCGGCACAAAGGAAGAACTGGCAGATACCCGGTGGCGGGTACTGGCACCGGAAAACGTATCTGATTTCTCCGCCCTCTCCTATTTCCTGGCCAATGACCTCTACGAGAAAACCGGTATTCCCCAGGGGGTGATTGCCACGAGCTGGGGCGGTACTCCCATCCAGTCCTGGATCGGAGAGGAATATATACAAAAGTATCCCCATTGCTACAATGAAATGCTGCTGACACGTAACGATAAATATGTATCACAGGTGAACCGGGCTGCACAGGTTGCCGGACAAGCCTGGAACGAACTGTTGTACAGGCTGGACCCTGGGGTGCAGGGAAAGTGGTATGCCATGGAATATGACGACCGGAACTGGCAAACGGTTAACCAATATGACAACAGTTTTTGGACACGCAACGAACAGGGCCCTTTCAACGGTTCTTACTGGTTCAGGCAGGAGATTGAAGTGGATAAGGCGCATGCAGGCAAAGAGGCGCTGCTGAGAGTGGGATGCCTGGTCGATGCCGACTCCACCTACCTGAACGGCGTGCTGGTCGGCACAACTGGCTACCAATATCCTCCGCGCAAATACCGGATACCTGCGGGAATCCTCAAGGCGGGGAAAAATCTGATCACCATCCGTCTGATTGGGGGCAGCCATGCAGCATTTGTCAAGGATAAACCTTATAAGATTGTGTACAACAACGGCGATGAACAACCGTTATCTGTTCACTGGAAATTCAGGCATGGTGCTTATATGCCACAACAGCGCATACAAGCAATCAATTTGCAAAATATTGCCACTGCCTGTTACAACAGCATGATCTGGCCCCTTCGCCATTACCCTGTGGCAGGCGTCCTGTGGTATCAGGGAGAATCCAACACCGGCCGGGCCGAAGAGTATGAATGGCTGCTGGGCGACCTGATGGCAAACTGGCGGGAGATATGGAATGAACCCTCACTGCCCTTCTTTATTGTGCAGTTACCCGATTTCATGGAACCGGGCGAAACACCATCTGAAAGCGGTTGGGTGCGACTCCGAGAGTCACAGCGGAGAGCCGCACAAAAAGATCCCCATGCAGAACTGGTTGTCGGATTGGGACTGGGAGAATGGAACGATATCCACCCGCTGCGGAAAAAGGAACTGGCCGAACGGGCATCGATTGAAATCCGGAGAAAAGTATATGGTCAACCGGTAGTGGCAACACCACGGCTGGTAAGCGGTGAGGTGAGGGGAAACCAGGTCATCCTGACCTTTTCTGATATAGTGAAAGGTGATGCCGATGGCAGGGTGTATGACTTTGAACTCTCCGCCGATGGAAAAATCTACCGAAATGCGGAAGCAATTGCAAAAGGGAACAAGGTATACATCACCTGCCCCGATATTGAGAAGCCGGTAAGCCTGCGTTACGCGTGGCGCAACACCCCTCCCCGGGCAAATTTAAAGGGCAGAAATGATCTGCCCCTTCCCACCTTTCAGTGGGATAGCCCGCAATAACCTTGCGGCCTGACCAGGCATTTTGCTGTCCGCCTACTTCACATTGAAAGCTACTCTCAAATCCTCGATCTCCTCATCGCCGATAGGTTGCAAAGGGCCGATGGAAGCGGCCATCACCAGTGAGTTGGCCGAGAACTCAGCCACCTCAAGATAATCGAACGTGTTCAACAACTTATCTCCGGTAATAAAAACACTGTCGTTCTCCACCAGGATCACACGGTTCCTGGCGAACATTTTCGCCACACTGTCCACATCATTGTAGATCAGCCCAAAAGGTATAGAGGGTACATCCTGCAGGAAGATCCAGCTCTCGGGGATGGTGCGTACATCGAATTTTGAGCCGCTCACTGCGTGGGCCATCAGATTCACCGGTTGGGTGCAGATGATGGAGTTGATGTGCGGATTGAGCTGATAAATACGCTGATGGAGGGCAACAGACCTGCTGGGTGTCTTCCCTGCCTCTGCCATCCCGTTTTTGATCTGCACGATATCGCTGGGGACAATATCCCACCGGGCAATGTTGCTGGGGGTGATCAGAAAGTCGTTATTCTTCCAGCGGACAGAGACTGTTCCATAAGTTGAGATCATCAATCCCTGGTTACAGGCCCGCCGGATGATGTTCACCATCTCGGTACGGATGGCCCGCTCTTCGGAGGGATGATCGATATCCATGAAATGCGATACATTCGTCGGCAGGTGGTTCACATATTGCGATACCTGTTCATCCGAAAGGTAGTTCACGCTTCCCAGTCGTCTGGCATTGATGATGGTGCGGCAACAGAACTCCAGCGTTTCAAACCGCTGGTAGGCATCCATCAGATCGGTACCGCCCAGCACCACCCCATGATTCTCCATGATCACCGCTTTGTAACGCGTGTCTTTGAACTCAAAGGCGATTTTCGCGCCCAGGTCTTCACTTCCGGGTGTTCCATAAGGGGCAAAGCCGATGTCGCCGCAGATGTTGTGTGCCTGCGGAACAATTTTGGTATCGGGAACAATACCGGCTATACTGAAAGCGACCAAAGCGGGCGGATGTGCGTGGATGATGGCCGTCAGTTCCGGACGGGCCTCATAGATTGCTTTGTGAAAAGGCAGCTCGGACGATGGCTTGTGCAAGCCGAGGACCGTTCCGTCCCGCTGCACCTGCATGATATCCTTCACGGTGAGCGATCCCTTATCCACTCCTGATGGGGTGATCCAGATATCGCCGTTCTTATCCCTGATGGAAATGTTGCCTCCCGAAGTGGTGGTCATCCCGCTTCTGTATATCCGTCCGATGATCACATTGATCTGTTCCACGGGATGCATTAAATTCACATCTAATTGTTTCATATTTTTTAGTTTCAAGAGTCAAGAACCTAGCGTCAAGACTAATTGGTTATTTTTTATTGCATTGTTATAATGAATCTAATTTGGGCAATTATCATCTCTCAGCTTACAACGAACAACTGATTGATAGTTGTTTATTCCTTATCGTTTAGTGTTTTAAGACAGTTTATCAAAATAATTCATCAGGAACGATTCAGCCTCCACGCTCCAGAGTCCGTTGTGTCGGTTGCAGATCCCTGCCAATTCGCGGAACAGGTCATTCTCTTCTCCCAGCTTTTCAAAGTCGGCTATCGGGGTCAGCGGAAGATTGATATGGGTATAGATCAGCTTCTTTCCGCCCGGAATCTCCGGCAGCCGGTTGGTGGTGTCAATCACCGCGTCCAGTCCCCCGATATGCGTCACCAGGCCCGCCGGATCCAGTCCCCTACCCATAATCTCCAGCGCCTCCTTCATATCATCGTTGTTGCCGCCACTGGTACCCACGATATGGGTGTAGGCGTAATGCACGTTGTAGAAGTTGAGCATGGCACTGAAGTTCGGATCGCCCGGGCCGGCGAAGAAGTTGAGGCAGCCGTCGAACGCCAGGATGGCATCTCCCTGCTCTACTACCGGTCTCACAGGGGCGAACACGAAGACATCGTCATACCCTGTCCCGCCACTGATGATTCTCAGTTCTTTCACCGGGTCGTCCATTTTACCGGTATTGACATAATGCAGGTCAATCCCTCTTGACGCGGCAAACTCAACAGTGTAGATGGAAGCCGCCCGGTCCAGCCGGGTCTGATCCACGTCGGTCACCACCAGCAAGGAGGGCCTGCGGTCTTCCCGGTTCAGTACATAGTTGATGGCTGCAAGACCCATGGGGCCTACCCCTGCCAGTATGGCCATTTTTCCGCCGTCCACAATCTCCATCCTGTGTGCATAGCTGCCCGGGGTAGTGTGGTAGTTGGCATGCATGGCACCGATTACGCAGGAGAGCGGCTCGGCCAGCGAGGCGGGATAGTAACCCTCCCCCCGATAGGGAAGCAGGCAATCCTGCTCCATCACCTCGTTGGGTATGACCACATAGGTGGCATCCCCACCGATATATTGATAACTGTACCCGGGAGCACTCAGGATGCCCACCGGCCCGTTTTCATAGTAAAGTGCCGGCTGGATGGAGAATTTATCGCCCGGCTGGAACTTGTGCGCCCATTTGGCTCCTACCTCCAGCAGTTCACCGGCAAACTCATGGCCGATGATGATGGGATTTTCTGCCACATCATTGGGGATCCGCTTGTGATCCGCACCCTGTGAAGATGCCTTGTAGGAGGACATGCAGATGGAGTCGGACATCACTTTGGCTAGGATCTCATTCTCACTGATGGGTGGCAACTCAAACTCCTCTAACCGGAGGTCTTTCTTACCATATAATCGTACTGCTCTTGTTTTCATAATGCTGTGATGTTTAATCATTATTTTAGTCTGATATATTCTTCATTGATAAACTGTTCGAGTTGTTTTTTATCGGGAAGCTCAACGATATATTTCGAGACGAATAATTCACGGTCGCTATCAGCTATGGCGTATTCCACCAACGCACTGTTTTTATTGGTCACCAATAAAATACCGATTGTAATTCTGCAATCGGTGATTGCAGAATTGAATTATCCTCCTCCTTCACCCAATTACTTAATTTGGCAGACGGTGTCTGCCAAATATCATCCTCCTCTTTATCAACCAATTGAAATTTGGCAATCGGTGATTGCCAAATCCCGCCAAAATATTTTTGAAAGAAATGGGGTATATAAACACTTATTTGTGGATAAACTAAATAAAATTGCCTGTAAAGGTTTAAATTCCTATACGATAATCCTTCTTCATTAAAGGCATCAGCAAGGTTTTGAAGAAGTTTTGCCCCATATT
>JBDKRY010000234.1:0-6914 GCA_039683155.1 Proteiniphilum sp. | reverse complement strand
ATTCATACTTTTCTTTCTGACGCGTAATTTTAAGGGTATATTGGTATTCATCCTCCTCTCTCTTGCTGCGTTTTGTCAAGTCATCCAGATATTCTTTTTCTTCCTCCTTTTGTTTGGCTTTCGCCTCTTCCCACAACACTTTTTTCTCGTTCATCTCCCGATTGAAGGCTTCTTCTCTCTCTTTCATGGATGTTTCAAAGGCCTCTTTCTTCTCTTTCTGCACCAGCAACATGGCAGCCAACGAATCGGTATTGGCCGACAGGGAATAGAGGTCTTCGAGATATTGCTGCTCCACAGCAATAGCAGACCGTATTTCTTCCAGTTTCTTAAACTCACTGCTTAATTGTGCCTCTAACTCGTCCAAAGAAGTAGTCAACGACGATTTCAGGTGCACAATTCCTTGTGTAATACCTTCGTGACTGACATCTGTTACCTTATCCACGATCTCCTTCTTTTTCTTTTCTTCCTGAACCTGCTTGGGGATATTGCTCTTCTCTTCCTGCACATTTTTCAACAGAGCTTCGTAAGCTTTCAGGATTTCAGCTTTTGTACTCTTTTCCGTTACCATAATCATGTGTTTTATCGGTTACTTTGATTGTTTTCTATAAATTCCGAAATGAGTCGTTTAACATAATTCTCAAGTTATTTTTGCCTGTACCGAAACCAATCTTCGCGGTATTCTGAAGTGTGAATATATTCATTGAACCGGGCGAATGGCTTTTTACGATTCAGGATATCGAATAATTTCTCGATTACCCGCTTGTCTTTCAGCTGACGGGCAAACGCCTCCATGATGGCGAATGATTCGGATCAGCAGTGAACCAACGTGCCGATATCTTCTCCTTCAATCACCTTTAGCAGGTTGCCGTAGGTATCCATATCGAAGACCACAACGGGCAGGTTATTCTCTTTGCATAACGTTGTAGCAGTAAGATCCATTACCTTGAGCCCCAGGCTGTAAACCTGATCGAAGGTGATGGTTTTGAATTTGGTGGCTGTGGGGTCTTTCTCGGGATCCGCTGTGTAAACTCCGTCCACACGGGTTCCTTTAAACATGGCATCGGCTTCAATCTCGATACCCCTTAATGCAGAAGCCGTATCAGTGGTGAAAAAGGGGTTTCCGGTTCCGCCGGCGATGAGGGCAATCTCGCCATTCTCCATCGCTTCGATGGCTCTCCACTTGGAATATAATTCGCCCACAGGTTCCATGCGTACAGCCGTGAAAACACGGTTTTTCTGTCCTGTTGATGTGAGCGCAGAGCTGAGGGCCAGACTGTTGATCACTGTGGCCAGCATTCCCATCTGGTCGCCCTTTACCCGGTCGAATCCCCTGGAAGTGCCGTTCAGTCCGCGGAAGATGTTGCCGCCGCCAATGACAATACCCATCTCCACTCCTTTTTGTGCCACTTCGCGTATCTGCGCTGCGTATTCACCCAGCCGCGTCTCATCTATTCCGTATGGCCTGTCGCCCATCAGCGACTCCCCACTGAGTTTCAGTAATATTCTTTTAAATTGCATATAGTTTTTAGTTATCAGCTATTCACAAAAGCGACCTCCTTAAAAGCATACTTCCGCATTTCATCACTCTCCAGCGTTCTCAATATCAGATGTCCCGAGGGCAATACATCTTCAATCATCGCCTGAAACCTGCCCTCGCCGTCTTCAAACCAGTAATAATCATTTACACGATAGAGATCGAGCATATACTCATCTTCGATGACTTCTGTCTCGCCATGCTGAAATTCACGATACAACAGGAAGAATTCCCGTACAAAGAGGTCGAGTATATATCCCCTGTCCTGTTCCGATCCTGTAATTTGACGCAACGACACAGGGTTAGGCAGTTCAGGTGGAAAGAATTGCTGATTGACGTTGATGCCGATGCCGATGACTGAATTTACGATATTCCTGCCTTGAATATCGTTCTCAATAAGTATTCCGGCAATCTTTTGATCTTTCCAGTAGATGTCGTTGGGCCATTTGATGCGAATGTCGTTGGCGAAGTGATCGAGTGTGTTTTTGACTGCCAGTGAGGCGATGCGGGAGATAATAAACTGTTCGTTTGCCGCTACATCTTTGGGATAAATAAGCAGGCTGAACAACAAGTTTTCTCCTTTCGGGGAAAACCAGGATGTACCCACCTGGCCTCGTCCCCCGGTCTGATACTCCGCTATGACAAGCGACCCCTCTTCCGGATGCTGTTCCCGGACAGTTTCTTTCAGATAGAGGTTTGTCGATTCCACTTCGTCGACCCTGATAATCAGGCGGTCTTTACTTAATAGATCCATAATATTGTTGTCGTAGATTTTTGGGTAATTTCATCATCACTTCCTCCACGGAGTGATTGATCCACTTTTTGATTTCGTTTTCCGGCATATCGCCATCCAGATAGAGGGTGTTCCAGTGTGTCTTGTTCATATGAAAAGCACTTTCCACGCAATCATAGTCCTCCCGTAACTTTACTGCTTTTTCAGGATTGCACTTCAATGTAATGCATATCCTGTCGGCATCGGTGGGGATCATGGCAAACATCTTGCCCATCACCTTCAACACGATGGTGGTCTCGTTGAAAGGAGTGGAAGCTTCTGCACCTTCAATAGCCAGACAATAATCAAAAAGCTCCTCTATATTCATCGTTTTGCAGAATCAAGCAGATCTACACCTTTACGTTACATTCACAGGAAGGATAAAAACGCATCTTCAATGTGCTCCAGTTCAAACTGTTGTTGATTCCAGACGATGGAGACAATATCGAAGCGGACCGGCTCGTCGATTTTATGGGTGATTAAATAATAATGTGCCGCTTCAATCATGCGTTTCATCCGCTGTTTCCCAATGAAATCTTCGGGATTACCCCATTCGGTGGAGGTACGGGTTTTCACCTCCACAAATACAATATAGCCTTCGTGCAGCGTGATGATATCCACTTCATACCCCAGAAAGGTCCAGTTACGCTCGACAATGCGGTGACCTTTGGAGGCCAGGTAGTTCACCGCGGCTTCTTCTCCTTTCCATCCCAACTCATTGTGATCAGCCATCTTTTTACCGGCAAAAAAGCCCCATAAACGTCGTAAAAATACAAATTTAGGTTGTAAATACTTCTTTTTGGTGAAAATATTTTGTTTTTTTGTACCAGCAAAGGAAAAGCGACCGTTTCAGGAGTTTTAAAACAGGGTGCTTCCGACCGGGAATTCAATGATCACCAAAATCCCCGCTCTTCAAGATAATAATTACCACATGCTACATGATGAATATTTTATGCGCCAGGCATTACAGGAGGCGCACACTGCCTTTGAGAAAAATGAAATACCCGTGGGAGCGGTGGTTGTCGTGAACCAACGCATCATCGCCCGCGCCCACAATCTCACCGAGCTGTTGAACGATGTGACGGCTCATGCCGAGATGCAGGCGATCACTGCAGCGGCCAATGTACTGGGTGGCAAATATCTGACCGACTGTACCCTGTATGTCACAGTAGAACCCTGTCCCATGTGTGCCGGTGCATTGCGGTGGGCACAACTGACACGTCTGGTGTACGGTGCGACGGACGAGAAACGGGGATATTCGCGTATCTCACCCCACCTGCTTCACCCAAAGACGGCTGTTACCCCGGGTGTTATGGCGGAGGAATGTGCCGATTTGATGCGGCTCTTTTTCGCCCGTTTCAGATAATCGGGCACAACCCTTCCCCTCTGCAAGTCACACTGCAGGAAAAGCCATCAATATCTGAATAAAATAAAACAGCTTGGAATTCGTCGTTAATTTTTCAAAAATCACCTCTTTTTCAATGGGAAACACATTTTTATGTAATCATTTACCCATAAATTTGCCAGATCTAAATCACCGGCTATGAAACGATTCATCATTCTATCAGTACTGGTCGTGTTTTTTGCCGTGAATTTAATGTCTCAGCAAAAAGATCATAAACAATTGTTTCGGGATTCAATTCCTCTCTCTTTGCCTCCCTTTGAAATTGAACGCATCGATACACTTCGTTTTAATCCCGGCGACACGATACCCACCCCGATATGGGAAAATTTTCTGAAAAAGGAAGGAAAGACATCGGGGAGGATACTGAAAGCCCCGCCGGATAATATGCCGGTAATTGTTCCTCCCGACCACCAGTTTCATATGATTGTGGTTGCACCCGACACAACCTATCATTATTATATGCGTAACCTGAGGAAAGAAGAGAAGAAGACTCCGGCATGGCAACAGCAGCTTCCCGGAAGAAAAAGAAGACCTTAGTGGTAAACGTTTTCTCCTGTAATCTGTTTATTGAATATAAATGGACACAACATGCTTTCTGTTATTTGCAGATATGCAGATATGATGATGTGTGGTCCTCCCATGCCGGACTGAGTAACTTTTACGCAAAATATTTTTTATGGACAGAAGAGTGAAACAACAAATCGCTTTTATCCTGGAGGCGGACAAACTGAAAAATGTTATTCGCCGGAACTACCTTACCGATGGTTCGCGACGAGAGAACTCGGCAGAACATACGTGGCACACCATTTTAATGGCTATGCTGATGTTTGAGTATGCCGAAAACAAACAGGATCTCGACTTGTTGCACATCATCAAAATGATCTCCATACACGCTCTGGTGGAGATTGAAGCAGGCGACACCTTCATGTTCGATGAAGAAGCCAACAAAAACAAATTCGACAGAGAGAATCAAGCCGCAAAAAAGATTTTCACCAAACTGCCTTACGACCAGGGAAAGGAATACTATGATGTTTGGCTGGAATTTGAAAAAGAAGAGACTGCTGACGCCATATTCGCTGCTTCGGTAGATACGATCATGCCGGTGCTGCTGAATACTTACAGCAAGGGCATCAGCTGGCGGGAGGCGGGTATTACTTCAGCACAGGTATTTGAGACATTGAAAGTAATTGAGAAAGGACCCAAAAAAATCAGGGAGCTTTTGGCTGAGTTGGTAACTCTTTCACAGGAAAAAGGTCATCTCCCGTAAATTGACCATCAATATTTTTGATTAAACAAAACATTGGAAAAAACGTTTATTGTCGATACAAGGGATGTCACATCCTGTTAAAAAAATAAATCAACAATTAACAAATAAACCTATGAGCAAAAAGAAAATAGCAGTCCTCGTTGGTAGTCTGCGTAAAGAATCAATCAACAGGAAGATCGCAAACGAATTGATTAAGCTGGCTCCCGAATCGCTTGAAATGGAGATTGTGGAGATTGGTCAGCTGGCACATTACAATGAAGATCTGGATGAAAATCCTCCCGCAGAGTGGGTGACCTTCCGTGAAAAGATTGGTGCTGCCGATGGGTTTCTCTTCGTCACTCCCGAGTATAACAGATCCAGGTCAGGGGTAATGAAAAATGCGCTCGATGTTGCATCCCGTCCATACGGACAAAGCAAATGGGGTGGCAAACCGGGTGCTGTTGTCAGCAGTTCCATGAGCCCTCTGGGCGGTGAAGGTGCCAATCTTATGCTACGCCAGCCAATGGTTTTCCTGAACGTTTACATGATGCAGCAGCCCGAAGCCTATATCGGCAACAGCTGGGGACTGTTCGACGAGCAGAACAATCTGAAAAACGAAGACACCCGCACCTTCCTGCAGAACTGGATAAATGCGTTTGCAGAGTGGGTTTACAAGTTTTAAGCAATTAAGTATAATCACATTGAACAAAATTTTTTGTTTTTCATGTGAAAACATTTATTGAACCCAAAATACATATTTACAGGCAGAAAGTAGCGTTTGCTATCTTCTGCCTGTTTTCGTGATGATGAAATCGTCACCCTTCAAACCAAATTGATCAGGTCGGTTGGCGGATGAGGCACATACCTTAGAGTTTCGGCAACTTCCACGGAGCCCTGTAATTTGCTTTGATTAACCTGTTCGCCTCATCGTTTCCGATGAACATTCCGGCACTATTATCCCAGTTTAGCGCTGTTCCAACGCGACAGGAAATATTGGTCAAATGACTGAGTTTAGCCACTTCGGCGCCGATGGCGATGTCGGCGTTGGGCAGCTCGCGCGATCGCATACAGTCGATCATGTTGCCGGCGTGCAGATACAAGCCCTTACCCGATCCCTTTCTTTTTTCCACTGCATCCATACGGAGGGTATTGGGTTTCTTCTCGTCGTCGCAGGGATAGCAATAGGGAAAATTGCGACTGTTGACAGCCTGTTCGGGGACTACTTCCCATCCGCTGCGGGTAAGGATGAGCGTACCGTTTTCACCAAAGAAAGCAACTCCTTCACGCAGGTCGAACAGTCCGTTACCAATGCCGCAGGCATGATCCCAGATGATCGTAAAACCGGGATAACGGTAAGTTGCCATCAGCGTATCCGGTGTCTCCATGGCATCATCCGGATAACCAAATTTACCTCCGGCGCCGTAGACATAGGAAGGAAGTCCTACATTCATTCCTTTCAGCGCATAGTCGAGCAGATGCACACCCCAGTCGGCCATCAATCCTCCGGCATAATCCCAGAAGAAGCGGAAATTATAGTGAAACCGGTTCTGATTAAAGTTGCGCTTTGGTGCCGGGCCGAGCCACATGTCATAATCCACACCGGCGGGAGGAGCGCTGTCGGGCACTACCGGCAATGTCCATTTACTGGTCTGGTATGCCCATACCTTCACGGTACGCACGCGTCCGAGCGCCCCGCTTTGCACGTAGGCAGCTGCCTCATCCCAGTGCGGATCGCTGCGCTGCCACTGTCCCACCTGCACAATGCGATTGTATTTACGGGCTGCTTTCACCATCAGGTCACACTCTTCGATGGTGTTTGCCAGCGGTTTTTCCACGTATACATCTTTGCCTGCCTCACAGGCAGCAATCATCTGCAGGCAATGCCAATGGTCGGGGGTGCCGATGATCACCATGTCCACATCCTTGTTGTCGATGACTCTCCGCCAGTCTTTCACCA
>JBDKRY010000233.1:0-15676 GCA_039683155.1 Proteiniphilum sp. | reverse complement strand
AGCAACCAGTTGCTCACCAACGTGGGTGAGCTGGAGAACAAAGGAGTTGAATTCACCATCACGGGACGTCCCATTGTCAGCAAGGACTGGAACTGGAACCTGAGCTACAACGTGACGTATAACCAGAACAGAATCACCAAACTGACCATCAACGATGATCCGAACTATGTGGGGGTACGTTTTGGCGGTATCGATGGCGGTACGGGAAATACCATTGCCATCCATGCGGTCGATTATCCGGCCGGATCATTCTATGTCTATGAACAGGTGTACGATAAGGCAGGCAAACCGCTGGAAGGGGTCTATGTGGATCAGAATGCCGATGGCTCCATCAACGAACAGGATATGATTCCCTGGAAGAATGCTTCACCCGATGTCTACATGGGCTTATCCTCTCAGCTCTCCTATAAGAACTGGGATTTCAACTTCTCCATACGCAGTAACATTGGCAACTACGCCTACAACAACATCCAGTCCAACCGCGAGTCGAAAAATACCACTTTCGACCCCTCGGGATGGCTAAAGAACAGGATCAGCAGTGCCACCTACACCAACTTCGATGCGGTGCAATACCAATCCAGCTACTACATCCAGGAAGCCTCTTTCATGAAAGTGGACAATGTCTCGCTGGGATACAACTTCACACACCTGCTGAACCGCCAGCAGTCGGGAAGGATTCATTTTACAGTGCAAAACCCGCTCGTGGTGACCGACTACAGCGGGCTCGATCCGGAATTCACAAACAACGGTATCGACAACAACATCTATCCCCACCCACGCGTGTTTATCCTTGGACTCAATCTTAATTTTTAACATCAGACAATTATGAAGACAGCAACATATAAAATACTGACATTCATCGCGATCATCCTGATGACCGGGGGACTGGCCTCCTGCATCGATGATCTGGACACCATCCCCTTGGATGAGGAAGAGCTGGTTTCAGATGTGGTCTTTGGCAGTGAACTGGAACCCTACCAGCAACTGCTGGCAAAGATTTATGCAGGACTGGCCATCAGTGGCAACAGTGGTGGCGACGGCGACCCCGATGTGGCAGGTGTTGATGGCGGAAGCCAGGCATCCTTCCTGAGAGGTCTCTGGAACCTGCAACAGCTGCCCACCGATGAGGCACACTGTGCCTGGAACGATGTGGGCATCCCCGACCTGAACTACATCACCTGGACCTCCAGCAACGTGTTCATCAAGGGCTTCTACTATCGCCTCTACTACCAGATCAACCTGGCCAATGCCCTCCTGAGGGAGACATCGGAAGAGGTGTTAAACAGCAGAGGGGTGAGCGCGGCCGATCAGGCCGAGATTGTCAGCTACAGGGCTGAAGCCCGTTTTCATCGCGCACTGGCTTACTACTACCTGCTCGATATGTTCAGGAACGTACCTTTCGTCAACGAAGAGAGCCCCGTGGGAAGCACACTTCCCCCGCAAATCATGGCTGCCGACCTGTTCGATTACATCGAAAAAGAGCTGATTGCCTGCGAACCAGATATGCTCGACCCGTTTGTGGGTTACAATACAACGAACTACGGACGCGCACACAAAGCGGCCAACTGGGCGCTGCTCTCCCGTCTCTACTTGAATGCTGAGACCTATATAGGTGTAAAAAAATATACTGAAAGCATTACCTACAGTAAGAAGGTGATGGCTGTGAACTATCAGCTCGATCCGGTCTATGCGAACATCTTCAAGGCTGACAACCACAATTCGATTGAGATGATCTTCCCGGTACGTTATGATGGCGAGGACACGCAGACCTGGGGTGGAATGACCTTCCTGCTCAGTTCGACGGAACCTTCCGATTTGCAGGCTGAGGTGAATGCCGTGGGAGCATGGCAGGGTAACCGCGCCACCAGTGCCCTGCTGAGAACCTTTGAGCGCGAGTATCAGCATGAAGCTGACAGTCGCTTCTCCATGCTGCGTCTCGATTATACCGAAAATGTGGAGATCGTGGATCCATCCCTCTTTACCAACAACGGTATTCCTGTGGTGAAGTACTACAACCGTAACAGCGACGGCACACTGCCCCCAAGCAACATCGCCTACACCGACTTCCCGCTCTTCCGCCTGGGTGAGATCTACCTCAACTATGCAGAAGCTGTGCTCAGAGGAGGTACCGGAGGTGATGCGGCCACAGCACTGCAGCTGGTGAACGACCTGCGCAAACGCTCTTACAGCGATGACAATGCTGCTGCCATTACAGCGGGAGAGCTTACGCTGGACTATATCCTGGATGAGCGAGGACGTGAATTCTTCTATGAGGGACAGCGTCGCACCGACCTGATACGTTTTGGCAAACTCACCGGATCATCTTATCTCTGGCCATGGAAAGGGAACGTAGCAGAGGGACGTTCGGTAGCCGATTACTTCAACGTCTACCCAATTCCGGCTGACGACATGGGTGCCAATGAGAACCTGGTGCAAAACAGCGGATATGAATCAAGTAATAACGCCAATTAAACATCCTCTAGACAATGAAAAATATCATTCATATAATCCTATTACTGGCTGGCATCTCACTGTTCTGGTCCTGCCAGGAAGATGAGAAGGTAGTTCTGCAGCAGCCGGAGAGCTTCGTGCTCAACGTGCCGAAATATGCTTCAGGAATTTACGACCTGAAGAACACGGAAACCATTGAGTTCACCACGTCACAACCCGATTATGGCTTTACCGCAGTAGCCATCTACAAAGTAGAGGTATCTCTCACGAGCGATTTTGCGGATTATGTGACACTGCCCGGCAGCTACACCACGGCGAAATTCGCGATCAACGCTGCCGATCTGGCACTGGCACTGGTAGGCATGCACGGTATCACCGACGAGAGTGCCTACCCTGCGGATCCGCACCCGCTCTATGTTCGCCTCTCCTCCAAACTAAACGAAAAGAATGTGGGACAGGTTTATTCCAATGTGATCACCCTCCCGCAGGTGAAAGGTTACTTTGCACTCGATCCGATGGTGATGCCGGAGAACATGTATCTGATAGGCAATGTGGCCGGTAACTGGAGCTGGGACGGAGCTACTGAAATGATTCCCGTATGGGGTACCCCCGGCAAATTCTGGGCCATGCAATACCTCGGACAGACCGGTGGCGGTGAGAATGCACAAATCAAATTCAACACCGCCAAGGCGTGGGATGGGAATGAGTTTGGCTTTGGCCAGGCAACCCTCGGCGCAGAGTCAGTCACACTGGCGGGCGTCACCGACGCAGGCGGTAATTTCGGCATCGGGAATCCGGGCTGGTACATTGCTGTAGTGACAACCACCATCAATGGACGTGATTATGAGTATGCCGTCGATTTCTATCCGCCCAATGTGCAGCTGCAGGGACAAACGGCCGGAGGCAACTGGGATACTACGGATGAAAAGTATCGTTTTACAGTGCCGGCCCTCTCTCTGGGAGCTGATGCTTCCTTTGTTTCTCCTGCTTTTACGAACACAGGTGAAGTGCGCGCCAGCATCAAACTGCCCGGACAGGAGTGGTGGCATACCGAATTCCTGGTATTCAACGGTGTCTTCATTCCCCGCGGCGCAGGAGGGGATCAGGAACGTGTTACCGGCAATGCAGGCCAGCGTCTTTATATAAACTTTACCGCAAGGACAGGTAAGATTGAATAAACAGGCAGAACCGGAAAACCTCTTTCAGAGGAGAGAGGTTTTCCATTAAAATATTACACAACATGAAAAAAATAACATACCTATTTGCCACACTGCTTGCTTTCATCCTGATGAATGCATGTGAGGATGTGTACGACCATGTAGCCGCTCCGCCACAAGCGTATGAGCAGGAGGCCGCACAAACGGTTACCGGATTTACCTTTGCCCTGGGATCGGGGCTCAGCACTCCTGTTGTTTTGACGGAAGAGGATCTGGAAGATGCTACCCCACTGGAAGCAATCAAGACGACAGCAACACCCACGCTGGCTGAAGGTGCCACCGTGAAATTCATGGTAGAGGCATCAGCGACACAGGATTTTACCACAGCAGTGGCACTCCCTGCCACCAGTGATCAGAATACAGCAACCGTGACTGCTACCGACCTGAATGAAGCGGTTAAAAGCCTCTACGGGAAAGCACCCAACGCCCGCACCATCTATCTGCGTGCGACCTACTACATCGTTGATGGAACCTCTTCGACACAAATACCCACACCCTTTGTACTGGGACCGGTCACCGTGACACCAGTCGGGCCGGTGATTGAGACGGAGTACTACCTGATCGGCGATATTAACGGATGGAATATCAATGATCTGGCAGATTACCAGTTCAGCCACAGCGGCAAGGATGTCTATGAAGACCCCATCTTCACCATCCTGGTCAATAATGTGACGGGATACTTCAAGATTGTGCCCAAATCGAGTAAGGATGCAGCCTCGTGGGATGGCGTACTGGGCAATCCGGTGGATGGCAATACCGCACTGGAAGGAGATATCATCCTGGAAGGAGCGCAGGCCATGCGCGTGACTGAACCGGGATGGGTGAAAATCACCCTCAACATGATGGAATACACCTACACCATCGAGTTGATCGGCGAGATGAACCTGGAGCTATACGTTCCCGGCGGCCATCAGGGATGGGATCCCGCTACGGCACCCACACTCTACAACCGCAATTTCGACTTCAAGTATGACGGGTATGTATACTTCGGAGCGGCAGGAACTGAGTTCAAATTCACAACAGAACCCAGCTGGAGCGGCACCAACTACGGTGACGGCGGAGGCGGTACTCTCTCCACTGCAGGAGGCAACCTGAAGGTAGACGAAGCAGGCATGTACAAAATAAACGTGGATCTCTCGGGAAGTCCTGTCTATACGATGGTGAAAACCGAATGGGGATTGATTGGTGATGCCACAGCCGGTGGCTGGGATACCTCCACACCAATGACCTATGATCCGGTTACCGGACTCTGGAGTGTTACCGCCTCACTGGGAAGTGGCAGCTTCAAGTTCCGGGCCAACAACGGCTGGGATATCAACCTCGGAGGTGCCATGAACAACCTTGGTTATGGTGGGGATAACATTCCCGTGGCAGAGGCAGGCACTTACCTGATCACCCTCGATCTGTCAGACTCCAGTCAGTTTAAAGCTACAATGACAAAACAATAGAGCATCTCATCGGAAAAGCGCGGCACCAGTGCCGTGCTTTTCCATCTGTATAAACCGGCATATGATTATCGGAAAAATTGATCGTGACAAGTCACACAAAACAAAATCATTGTATGCAAAGAACAGTTTATTTCTGTCTGTGCTGCTGTTACTCCTTGTCTCCTGCCAGCACACAACGGAGGCGGAGGCCAGTGACACCTCCTTCGTGCGGGGAGCCGACATCAGCTGGTTGCCGCAGATGGAGGCGAGCGGTTACATTTTCCGCAACGACAACGGAGAAGCAGAAGATTGTTTCAAGATCCTGAAAGATCACGGCATCAATGCCATCCGCCTGCGTACCTGGGTGAACCCATCCGATGACTCCTTCAGCGGACACTGCAGCACCGGCGAGACGGTTGCCATGGCCAAACGGGCAAAGGAATGGGGTATGCGGGTGATGATCAACTTTCACTACAGCGACAGCTGGGCCGACCCGGGCAAGCAGCATAAGCCCAAAGAGTGGGAAGGCCTTTCCTTCGAACAACTCAAAGAGGCGTTGTATGATTACACCAAAAGTGTGATGACTGCTTTGAAAGAGGCCGGCGTAACCCCCGAATGGGTGCAGGTGGGCAATGAGATTCCTTCCGGCATGAGTCATCCGGAAGGACATACCGACAACTGGCCACAGCTGGTTCAACTCATCAACCGTGGCTACGATGCCATCAAGGAAGTCTGTCCCGGCTCCAAAGTAATCCTGCATGTGGATCAGGGTAACAACAACGAACGTTTTCGCTGGTGGTTTGACAATGCGGAGAAACAGGGAGCTAAATATGATATCATCGGTATGTCGTTCTACCCCTACTGGCTGGAAGACCAACCAGACTACAGTGAGATCATCGACGACCTGGGCTTCAATCTGAACGATATGGCCAGACGCTACAACAAAGAGGTGATGGTGGTGGAAGTGGGTGGTGAAGACAGCAAGCCACAGAACACCTATGAGATGCTCTGTGCGGTGATCCGGAAAGTGAAGGAGGTCCCCGACGGCAAAGGATTGGGTGTCTTTTACTGGGAACCGCAGGGTGCCCGTTCGTGGAGTCATTACGCACTCAGTGCCTGGGGCGACGACGGCCGCCCTACAAAAGCGCTCGATGCTTTTATTGAATAAATTTAGCTGAAAGCTGATTGCTGAGAGCTGTATAAAATCAAATCAACAAAAAGAAAACGAATCAGGATGAAAAAAACAATACTCCTATCATTTATATTTATCACTTCTCTCTTGCAGGCACAACAGGTGAGCATCGATCCGGCTTTCTGGTGGAGCGGCATGGCAGAAACTGAACTGCAGCTGATGGTGAGCGGTGACAAGATTGCCGACTATATACCCTCTGTCACCTCTGAAAACATCGCGATCAAAGAGGTGGTGACCCTCCCAAACCGCAACTACCTGCTGATCTACCTGGATCTTTCCGAAGCTGCTCCGGAGACTTTTGATCTGGTCTTCACCAGTGGCAAGAAAAAGATCACCGTTCCCTATGAGCTGAAAGAACGGAACCCGGAACGGATGGCGATGGAAAGCTTTGGCCCGTCGGACGTGCTCTACCTGATTATGCCGGACCGGTTTGCCAACGGCGATCCGTCGAACGACCAGATTCCGATGCGCACCAGCTACCAGGTGGATCGCAACAATCCCAATGCCCGTCACGGTGGTGACCTGAAGGGCATCTCCGACCGGCTGGACTATCTTTCCGACCTGGGGGTGACCGCCATCTGGCTGAACCCGGTGCTGGAAAACGACATGGAGGGAGGCTCCTACCACGGCTACGCCACCACCGACTACTACCGTGTGGACCCCCGCCTGGGCAGCAACGAGGAATATGTGCAGCTGATTGAAGATGCGCATCAGAAAGGAATGAAGGTGGTGATGGACATGATCTTCAACCACTGCGGCAGCGATCACCCCTGGCTGAAGGATGTTCCTTCACACGACTGGTTCAACAACCTGGAGGAATATGTACAGACCTCGCATATGAAAGAGATGTACTTCGACCCCTATGCTTCGGAATTCGACAAGAGCAGGATGGTAGACGGCTGGTTCGTTCCCACCATGCCCGACCTGAACCAGCGCAACCGCCATGTGGCGAAGTACCTCATCCAGAACAGCATCTGGTGGATCGAATATTCCGGTGTGGATGGCATCCGGCAGGATACCTACCCTTATGCCGACTATGACATGATGGTGGACTGGATTGAGGCGGTGGAGAAAGAATACCCCCAATACAATATCGTTGGTGAGGCGTGGCTGAACAATCCCATTGGGACAGCCTTCTGGCAGAAAGACAGTCCCCTGAATCCCCGCAATACACAATTAAAGACGGTAATGGATTTCCGTTTTATGGGCCTTTCGCATAACGCTTTCTTTGAAGAGACCACCGAATGGAACGGCGGATTGCACGGTATCTACGACCATATGACCTACGATTTCATCTATCCCGACATATCCAATGTGCTACGTTTCCTCGACAACCACGATACCGACCGCTTCCTGAAGGAGTACCCTTCCGACCTCTCCGGCTGGAAGCAGGCGGTCACCTTCCTGCTCACCATGCCCGGCACACCGCAGCTATATTACGGTACCGAGCTGCTGATGCACGGCAACAAGAGTCGCAGCGACGGTGACATCCGTCGCGATGTACCGGGAGGCTGGCCTGGTGATAAAACAAACCAGTTCACGACTGAAGGACGTGATGCAATCCAGAACGAGGCGTTCAACTTCCTCAGCAAGCTGCTGCACTGGCGGCAGGGCAACGAGGTGATCGCCCGCGGCGGCATGAAGCACTATGTGCTGCAGAAAGGTGTTTACGTCTATGAGCGCTTCTTGGGTGACAAAAAGGTGCTGGTATTCATGAACGGCACCTCGAATGAGGTGACAATAAACCTTGACCGTTATGCGGAGTCTATACAAGGATGGAGCAGTGCAAAGGATTTTCTTACCGGTAAAACCATCACCCTGGGTGAAACGCTGACCCTTTCTCCCAAAGAGGTGCTGCTGTTGGAATAAGTTATTGATTTGCTCCTAATTCGTTCTATAATGTAACAAAGCCCCAAACAATGAAAGATCCCATAAAAAGCTTTCTCTACCTCTTGCTGCTCCTCTTCGCAATCTCCTGCGGCGATGACCCGGTGGTGACACCGGAACCGGAACCTAAACCGGAACAACCAGTCACCATCAAAGAAGGAATTTCCTGGAGCCCCGAGAAGCCTGACGCCGACAAGGAGCTGACCATCTGGTTCAAGGCTGCATCATCCTCCCAACTTCACACTTCGAAGTACTCTGGTGACGTTTATATCCATATCGGAGTAGTGAGCGAAGGAACCTGGATGTATGTCCCTGCAGAGTGGGAAGAGAATATTGGGAAGTTCAAAATGACGAAGGTGGCGGACGAGCCAAACACCTGGAGTATCACACTCTCACCCTCCATTCGCCAGTGGTTTGGCTCCGGTGAGACGCCGGTCAACAAGATCGGCATCGTGATCCGGAGTGCTGACGGCACTAAGAAAGGAATTGAAAACGACTCCTTTATTGAAAATATCACCGACAGTCAATACAAACCGTTCCAGCCGGGAGCCATCAAGACAGGTACCATGCCTGCGGGACTGCAGCATGGCATCAATATGGTTGACAACAGCACCGTAACACTGGTACTGTACGACAAGGACAAGTATGGTGCGCGGAAAGATTTTGCCCATGTGGTGGGTGACTTCAACAACTGGACACTCAGCAATGAATCCAACTCACAAATGACCTGGGACCAGGCTGCCGGATGCTGGTGGATCACCTTTACCGGTCTGGACCCTGCGAAAGAGTATGCCTTCCAGTACTATGTGGGCAATACAGGCAAGGATCCCATCCGCGTCGCCGATCCCTATACCCGCAAGGTGCTGGATCCGGAAAACGACAAATACATCTCTGCTGCCACCTATCCTCCGGAGAACATGACCTACCCTGAGGGAGCGATTGGGATGGTTTCTGTTTTCAGGATTCAGCAAGAGACATTTAACTGGCAAATCCCCGATTTCCAGGTACCGTCGCGTGACAATCTGGTGATCTATGAATTGCTGCTGCGCGACTTCACGGACAGAGGTGACATCAACGGAGCGATGGAGAAGCTGGACTACCTACAGTCGCTCGGCGTGAACGCCATTGAACTGATGCCGGTGCAGGAGTTCGACGGCAACGACAGCTGGGGCTATAACCCTGCGTTCTTCTTCGCCATGGACAAGGCTTACGGCACAGACCGGATGTACAAGGAATTGATTGATGCCTGTCACCAGCGGGGTATTGCGGTGATCCTGGATGTGGTCTACAACCACGCCACCGGTGCCAATCCCTTCGCCAGGATGTGGTGGAATGCTGCAACCAATAAAACAGCCGATAACAACCCCTATTTCAATGTAGATGCACCCCACCCGTTCAGCGTATTTCACGATTTCAACCACAGCAATCAATTAGTACGTGATTTTGTAAAACGAAACTTAGAATTCTTATTGGATGAGTATAATGTAGATGGTTTCCGATTTGATCTTAGCAAAGGTTTTACACAAAAACAATCTACAGATGATGGTGTATTCAGAGTATATGATCCAAATCGAATATCATATATTAAGGAGTACAATTCAACTATTAAGGCTAAAAAAGCTAATGCATTGGTAATCCTCGAGCATTTCGCCGACGACAAGGAAGAAACCGAGCTCTCCAACGAGGGGATGATGGTATGGCGGAACAACAATGAAGCTTATATGGAAGCAGCCATGGGTTGGAAAGACAAAGCCGATTTCAGAAGAGCTTACTATGGCACCTCCACACGGCCGGCAAACAGCCTGGTCAGCTATATGGAGAGTCACGACGAGGAACGCGCCGCTTACAAGCAAACACAATACGGCAACGGCATCCTAAAGACAGATACGTTGGCCCGTATGACGCAGCTGGGCGCCAATGCAGCCTTCTTCTTCACCGTTCCCGGCCCGAAGATGGTGTGGCAGTTCGGTGAACTGGGATATGATGTTTCTATCGAAGAAAACGGTCGTACTGGTCGCAAACCGGTCAAATGGGATTACTACGATGATGTACCACAACGGAAGCAGCTTCATGACACCTACGCAGCACTTATCGGACTGCGACATGATCATCCCGAGTTATTTACCGCCACTGCCACACTCAGCTGGCAGGTGACCCCTTCCTTCTGGGAAAGCGGCAGGTTCCTCACCCTCTCTTCATTTGGCAATACAAAACAACTGGTGGTGGTCGGTAACTTCACCAATGAACCCATTGAAGAAGCGTCGACGACCTTCCCGAAACTGGGCAACTGGTACAACTACCTCAACCCCAACGAAAGTATCACGGTTCACTCACAGACCATGCTCATCAACGTTCCGGCCAACAGCTTCAAAATGTATACGACATTTGCACCCTGACCTATGGGAGTATTGCAACAGCTAAAAAGTATCAAAAGCCGCTTTTCTTTGCGGCTTTTGATATTTCTGTCCGATTTGGCTGGCAATTTTGAAACTTATATTATCTTTGCGATACCAACACGGTTAAAATCACAGCTGTAGACCTTGTTTCACAAGGGTGCCATACAGTATGATATCATATGCAAAACAACCAACACAAATGAAATCAATAGCAATTATTTACGGATCGAGCACAGAACATACGAAGTTAGCAGCAGAGAAAATAGCCGAACAGCTGGCCGACTATGCCCCCACGCTGGTGGATATTTATGATGGCGATGAAAAACCTTTTCTTACCCACGTTGTGATGATCATGTGCGTATCTACCTGGGGTGTGCAGGATTTGCAGGACGACTGGAATGATTTCTACCCGAAGCTGGAGAAGCTGGATCTCTCGGGCAAGACAATCGCCCTGTTCGGATTGGGTGATGCCTCCATCTATCCCAGCTCTTTTGTAGATGCAATGGGTATCCTCTATGAAATCGTTTTAAAAAAAGGGGCGACCATCATTGGAGCGGTTTCTCCCGAAGGGTATGACTTCGAATATTCCAGGGCACTGGTGAACGACAAGTTTGTAGGCCTGCCGCTGGATGACGATACGGAACCGGAACTGACCGATGAGCGTATCGCCCGTTGGGTTGAAACATTGAAGCCTTATTTATAAAAGATCCTGTATTCCCAGGGGTTCAAATCCAGTTCACGCACGACTGTAACTTCGGCTGAATCGGGAAATGAGACGTATCCCTCACCTGGTATCATCTCAGTGAATGCCACCTTCACGCGCTCCTTGCTGAAATTGAAGAGGCAGACCACCTCGTCACCCTCATTCATTCGCCTGAACGACCAGACTTTTCCGGGCTGATCATTGTTGATCTCTGTCATTTCACCGTCTCTTTCGGGTGCCTGCAATGCCGGGTGTTGCTTTTTGAAAGTATTCAGTTCCCTGTAGAAAGTACGGAATCCCTGCCCATCACTCCAATCAATCAGGTCTTTTTCAAAAAAAGCCAATCGGCGGTTCAAACCTGCTTCCTGGCCACTGTAGATCAGCGGCATTCCCGGCAACATGTATGTGAGCACGGCAAACGCAGGGGCCGCATCACCCATTCGCTCAAACTCAGTCCCGTTCCAGGAATTCTCGTCGTGATTGGAAGTGAAAAACATGGGCACAGCATGTGTTGAAAAGCGTTCGTTCATTCTTTGCAGGGATGCCCGGAGTGAATCTGTATTTTCCTTCCCCTGTGCCACCATATTCATCTTGTGATGAAAATCCCAGGCATAATAGGCATCGAACACCGATTCATTCAGTTCCGGCTTCTCTGCCTCGGCAAGCAGAAAGATATCCGGGTTTAAGACAGTCAGGGAGTCTTTGGCTGCAATCCAGAAATCGGTCGGTATCTCACCGGCAACGTCACAACGAAAGCCGTCGACACCGGTCTCACGAATCCAGAACATCATTGCATCAATCATTGCTGCACGCATTTGCGGCTGACTGTAATCCAGCTGCGCGATATCGGTCCAGTCATACATCACATTCAGGTTTCCGAGACTGTCTCTGACGTACCATTCGGGGTGTGCATCCACCCATACTGCGTCGCGTGAGGTGTGGTTGGCCACCCAGTCGAGAATCACTTTCATATCCAGGTCCTGTGCCCTTTTCACCACCGCTTTAAAATCTTCCAGCGTACCAAATTCACTGTTCACACCGGTATAATCTCTGATGGAATAATAACTGCCCAGGGTGCCTTTCCGGTCTTTCTCACCGATGGGCTGGATTGGCATAAACCAAAGAATATCCACACCCAGTTCTTTTAACCTGGGCAGATGTTCAGAAAAGGCACGAAAGCTTCCTTCCGGCGAATACTGACGGGTGTTTACCTCGTAGATTACCGCATTGTAAGCCCACTCGGGATGCATGCTTTTCAGCACGCCTTCTTCCTTTTGCCCGGCAGATTGATTGACGCAGGAAATCAACAATGACAGTGCGACAAATAAAAAATATTTCAGGTCCATTCTTTTCTTCATAATGGTATATTTTCTAAAAACATAATTCTGGTTCCAACTTCTGATTTTTGCAGGCTGACTTCTGATCACAAACTATTTTTTCCTGAAACGGTACAGATCATCATGATCCTGCACAAAGAAGACACTGAGTGCACCCAGGAGAAGGGAGCAGCCGGCCAGCACCAGCGTCAGGATCACCCGCCCATAAAATATCTCACTGGTAATAAAGCCGAGGATACTCGCCGCCAGGATCTGTGGAATCACGATAAAGAAATTAAAAATTCCCATGTAAGTTCCCATCTTACTGGCAGGCAGCGATCCGGTAAGAATAGCATAAGGCATGGAGAGGATGCTTCCCCAGGCAAAACCGACACCAATCATCGGAATAAGCAGCATGTTAGGGTCATTCATAAAAAAGAGAGCAATAAAAGAGATTCCTCCCAGGGTCAGAGCAATGGCGTGGGTTGCCTTGCGTCCTATTTGTCGGGCAATCACCGGCAACAGGAATGCAGTCAACGCAGACACACCATTGTACACGGCAAACAACACCCCTACCCAGTTGGCGCCCTGATTATAGAGCACAGAGGCAGAGTCGGTAGTGCCATACACATGTTGTGTGATGGCGGGTGTTGTATAGATCCACATCGCATAAAAAGCCAGCCAGGAGAAAAACTGTACGACGGCCAGCTGACCCATCGTCCTGGGCATGTGAAGCAAGTCGTTCATGATACCCACCATTCCTTTCGGGTCGGGTGACTTTTTTGTAATGAGCGATGAAAGGAGCAGAATCAATCCGAAAGCCAGCAAAAGACCGGCTACAATATAGAGTTGACCGTTTTGCCTCCCCAATGAAGTAGCCATAATCAGCAAAGTCACGACCACCCCGATGAGCGTCCAGATGATCCCATACCTCAAAAACTGCGAAGAGGTCACCGGCGCTTTGATCACCATTTTCAATCCGGTTGTTTTTTCTCTCTCTTCCTCAAATGCCGTCAGTTCTTCCGGAGCGTACTCTTTGGTGGTAAGCACAGTATAGAGTACCGAGAGGAAGAGTACCACAGCCCCTATGTAAAACGACAACTTCACCGACAGCGGGATCATCCCCTCTGCAGCCGTGTTGGGTACGCCAAACCAGTTGGTAAGGATATAAGGCAACGCCGAAGCCACCACTGCACCGGTTCCGATAAAGAAGCTTTGCATCGCGAAGCCCATCGTTCGCTGTTCGGAATGAAGATTGTCACCGACAAATGCCCTGAAAGGCTCCATGGAGATGTTAATGGAGGCATCCATAATCCAGAGCATACCGGCGGCGATCCACAAAGAAGGGGAATTCGGCATAAAGAACAATGCCAGCGTGGTAAAGAGGGCTCCGACCATGAAATAGGGTCGACGGCGACCAAACCGGCTCCAGGTTTTATCACTCAGGTGGCCGATGATGGGTTGCACAATAAGGCCGGTGATGGGAGCTGCTATCCAGAGCACAGGGATATCTTCCACTCTTGCGCCGAGGGTTTCAAAAATGCGGCTCACATTTGCATTCTGCAGGGCAAAGCCAAACTGAATCCCCAAAAATCCGAAACTCATGTTCCAGATCTCCCAAAAAGATAGTCGTCTCTTCTTCATGTCGTAAGATTAATTATTATAATGTAAGTCTGATACAATTCGTAAGTATATGCCGGAAACGGTAATCATGTTATTCGGCTGCGCCGTTATTTGTTCACTGCGTTCACGTTATTTATTTCATGTCATTCGCTCGTAGCACTCGCGTTATTCGTGCTGCGCACGTAGCTACCGAATTACTACCAAATATCTACCGAATATCTACCGAATATCTACCGAAATACTATCGGGTGGATCCTTTTACGACCAGCTCGGTCCTGATCAGCCTGCTCACCACACCCTGCTTTGTTTCTTTTCCTTCAATACGGTTGATGAGCAATCGTGCCGCTACCTTCCCCATTTCAAAGCCGTGCTGATCGACAGTCGTAAGTGTAGGATCGGTTACTTCCGTGATATAGCTGTTGGTGAATCCGCATACCGATATGTCATCCGGAATCCTGTAACCGGCCGATTTAACAATCTGCATACAGTAGGCAGCGACCTCATCGTTGATACAGAAGAAAGCATCGGGAACAGGCTCGAGTTTCAGGAGCTCCGGTACGACCTCTCTCGCCAATTCAATCGTATCACATATCCTGCTTAATTGTTTATCGATGGTAAGTTTGTGTTTGCGGAGGGCATCCTCATAACCCATGCGCCGGTTGTTGGCGATGGGCCTCGACGGGGAAGAGCCGAGAAATGCAATCCGTTTACAACCTGTCCCTATCAGATGTTCCACGGCATTGAACGAGCCGGCATAATCATCAACCACCACTTTATCGGTATTGATACCGGTGCAAATACGGTCGAAAAAAACCAGATGAACATCGTTATCGATGATCTCCTGAAAATGATCAAATTTTTCGGTTGTTTTCGACTGGGAAGCCAGGATACCGCAGACACGTGCATCAAGCAGTGTCTCCACGCTTCTCACTTCGCGGGCATAATCTTCGTTGGAATGACAAAAGAGCAGATTATAACCTTCGCTCTCCGCTTCCTGCTGAATACCGGCCAGCACGGTAGAAAAGAAATAATGCACAATCTCCGGCACAATCACCCCGATGGTGGTATTGCGGTTGGTACGCAACTGCATGGCCAGGGTATTGGGTTTATACCTGTGTGCCTCGGCATACGCATGTACCAGCGCCCGTGTATCTGCACTGATGGCAGGATGGTTCTTCATTGCGCGTGACACGGTAGATGGTGATAAGTTAAGCGCTTTTGCGATATCTTTTAAGGTAATTTGTACCATTTTTTTAGATGTCCTCCAGTTCCATTCTCTATGAATCAGTTATCTCCCTGCATCATGCAGACCGACCTTGCATGTGGGCTCAATGCGATTACCAAAATATTTATCTCTCAAAAATAATAAAAAAAAAGTAGAAATCAATCCAAAGATAAAAAAATGGATGTTTTTACACATGATAACAGAGATTCGGCTTAAATTCTCTATTTTTGTTTCTAAAA
>JBDKRY010000232.1:0-2410 GCA_039683155.1 Proteiniphilum sp. | reverse complement strand
AGCCGGGTGGCATCCATTTTCAGCTGGTGGAATTTCCGGAATGCCGCTTCCAGAGGGTCCCCTTTGCAGTGCCTGGCGATACACACCCGTATCTCACCCGAAGTGTTACTTTCTGCACTCCGGACAGCTTCCATAATGCTAAGCAGTTCTTCTTTTTGCAACATTCTTTTTATACCCTTATGAAAAATTCATTGCTGAATGCATCAAAAGACCACCTCCGGTGCGGTCTGGGATTCAGGCGTTGCTTCAAAATATGCCTTTGGTTCAAACTTAAACCATCCCGCGTAAATGGTCTGCGGAAACTTACGGATGTATGCATTGTAATCCTGCGCCAGCTGATTAAATTTGTTACGCTCTACAGCGATGCGGTTTTCGGTGCCTGCCAGTTCATCCTGCAAGGCGAGGAAATTTTGATTCGCCTTCAACTCGGGATAGTTTTCCTGTATCAGCAAAAGTCGCCCCAGTGCCTGACTCAGCTGATTCTGTGCCTGCTGATATTCCTGCAGGCTTTCAGTGGTGAGGTTCTCCGGGCTGATGGTCGTCTGTGTGGCTTTGGCCCTGGCCTCGGTAACCTGCGTAAATGTTTCCTGTTCGTGTGCGGCATAGCCTTTTACCGTGTTTACCAGGTTGGGGATGAGGTCTGCGCGCCTTTGATAGGCATTTTGCACGTTTCCCCACTGTGCCGTCACGGCTTCCTGTTTTTCTACCATTCTGTTGTACCCCTGGCAGCCGGTAAGCGCCACTGCACCCATCATCAGCAGTAAAATGTAGGATATTTTTTTCATCTTATATGTAGCTTTATTATTTGTGAAAATATGGGGCGAAGATACGCCTTTTTCTTTTAACATGATGTACAAATAACAATTGAATAAGGGGGGAGGTTTCCACTATGGCGCCATTTACGTAAAACTTTTTTTTATATCTTTGTCGTCAGGAAGAATGTAAAGGTGATTTTATTGTAATTTTCCCCGAAAAAAAATCAGTATGAAACGACGCTTCACTTTTATTTTTACAACAATTTTGTTTGTAGCTGTGGCAACTGAAACGGGCACGACTGCCAATAGTTCATCCCCGGCTTTTCAGGCGCCTGATTCATTGGAATTGTTCCGGGATATTACCGATATCAGCCGGCAAATTGAAAAGCAGACCACGTTGTCCGACCGCCTGCAGGCGGAGGACATACAAGCACCGGTAACCATCTTACAGGGTAGTACTTTTCAGGAAATACCGCCACTCCGGATTACACCTTTTGTGCTGGCAGACGATTCACTGGTTTACAGGAACCCGCTCGATTCCCTCTATTTCAGAAATGAAAACGGCACGTTGCAGTTGCCTCCAAATCTTTACCATTTCGATGCGATGCGCGGGTTGACATTCCGCGACACACTTTTCTATAATCCGCTGTTCCTGCCCATGGTCTTTAACGGCAGAATGCTTCCCCGGAATCTGTCGTTCTATCCCCCGAAAGAGGATGGCTTCACTGGATTGCTTATACCTGCCGATAAAACCTTTGCTCCCAATCTGGCTCACGCCGATTTTATACAAAACGTAAGAAGGGACTATTATCGGAAATATCCCGACCGGATCAAATATTCGGTGTTGAACCTCGACTCCCTGCCGCGCGTAGCCAGTGACGATGAAATAGTGAGAGAGACATTTAATCCGTTCCGTGAACTGTTAAAAACCGAGACGACCTATTCACTGGAAGCACCCGGTGTAGAAGTAGCCACCATCAACCGGAAATATTGGGTACGTTCCGGGGAGCATTCCTTCCAATTCGCCCAGAATTATTTTTCCAATAACTGGCACAAGGGAGGAACCAACAATCTGAACTTTAACAGTTATCACGTTCTCAGAGCCAACTACCAAAAAGAGAAAGTGAAGTTTAACAATACACTGGAGTGGCGTTTGTCTGTTTTCAACGCTCCGGACGATTCCTTGCGGGAGTATCGCATAGGAAATGACCTCATCCGTTATTACGGTGATTTTGGGGTGGACGCATTCCTGAAGGGATGGTCTTACTCGATGAACATGGAGGCGAAATCCCAATTATTCAAAGCCTATCCCACCAACTCAAACGATCTCCGTTCTGCATTCCTGGCGCCGCTTTATGTGAACGCCGGTGTGGGTTTAAAATTCAACCTCGATAAGCGGTCGGAGAAAGTACGGTATCGCAGACTCAGGTGGGATATGTCCATTGCTCCCATCTCCATAAACTACAAATTTGTGGGCAATGATTCGGTGGATGTAAAGCGTTACGGCATCCCTGAAGAGAGGCGGTCGGTACTGGACTTAGGTTCCACCATCACATCGATTCTCAAATATGATATCACCCGGTATGTAACATGGGATTCACGCCTGACGTACTTTACGAGCTATGATAAAGTGATGTCGGAGTTTGAAAACAGCC
>JBDKRY010000231.1:0-4594 GCA_039683155.1 Proteiniphilum sp. | reverse complement strand
CACCTTTCCTGAAATGGAAAGGGTATCCAGCTGATCTCCGGTAGAAAAAGAATATACAAAATTTTCTATGGGGTTCTCTTCGTTGTTATCAGCAATAGCGTCGGTAAAGTCGATGGTGTAGGTCGTGTTGGGCAACAACTCATCTTTCAGTTCCACTACCGCCTTTCTCCCTACCGAACGGATCACCGGCATATTTTGCTGTGGCGGGGTGATGATCACCTTCTCTGTGGGTGATTTGATCTTGATATTTTCATCAAACTCAATCTCGATTCTTTCAGGAGTGGTATTCAGTGCGTTAAAACCGGGCGTGGCCCGTTTCACCTTCGGGGGATCCACATCGTAAGCTCCCCCCGTGGGGGCAGCCATGTTGGCGCACGCGTGCAGCATGACAATGGCGCAAATCGCCAGAAAGAGTAAAGAAAGCAAAGATAGAATTTTTTTCCGCATGAGTTGCCGCTTTTGAACGCACGTTTCCTTTTTACCGTGCAAAAATACAACGATTTCGATAAGTAACGAGCAGAAGACAAATTTATTTGTAATATGCCGTTACGAGAAATCGACTAAAATGGAACATTTGAACTATTTTCGATAAGCAATGAACAGAAGGCAAGTTTAGTTGCATTCTGTTTTTGCGAGAAAATATCTGACTTTAGTGAACGATTTCGATAAGCAATGAGCAGCAGGCAAGTTTACTTGCAGGATGCCGTTCCGGTCATTTTATTTGCCAGCGTAAGACGACGAGAGCAGCTTATGCCCTATTCTGCAATAGAGACATTTCCGGGTATCACAATATTCTTTTCGCAACTGGATGAGCGCCTGTGAGTCGAAAGCATGCCTCGGAACGATGCCAGCTTCGGAGAATTCGTTCACGATGCTATTCCTTTCAGGCTTCAATGTCTCAAGTATTTGTATGGCCCTGTTGCAATACACCTCCGAATCTGTTTTCTTTCCGTAGGCAAACAGCACAGGTGCTACCGTGTTGATGAGCAGTATGTCCAGCGAAGCATCGCCCAGCGGTTTCACAGCCTTCGGTGATACTTTCCCGAACATATAATGCGTCTGCCAATAAGCCGAGGGAGCCGTTTGAAGAAGTGAACGCAGCTGAGGAACCTCCTCTTTTTCAAGAATAAGGGAGAAAAGACGACCCGACTGTTGTAGCAGTGCGGCCAGCTGAGCAATACGTATCTGTGGAAATGAACGGGGGCGTACCCGCATACTTTTGAAGAGAAACCCGTCTCCGTTCTTCAGTCCGTATTTCGCTTTCAGGAAGGCATATTCCCGTTGTAACCGGCTGTAATATTCGTCGTTCATCACCGCAACTTCCAGCATCCCCGCCTGTCCGAACATAAGTGCTTCCACCTGAAACAGGTTGTCGCTGTGTTTTTGGATGTAATGAAAAGGCAGCGAGAGCGCAAGGTTCTCAAATTCATCAGCATTCAATCCGAAGCCGAAATTACGCGATATCAAAATATAAAATACTTCATCCCAGGAATGATTGTTTCGCGCAAGATGGGTAAAGATCTGGTTGGTCTTCCGCTCCAACCGCTCCACGGACAATACATCCAGCCAGGAGGATATCATCGGCTCCGGCAGGGAAGAGAGGAACATTTTACAAGGGATGCGACTGTTGCTGTACAGGAGATAATCGGCATTTCTTCGTATATTCTCCGGCACCGTTATTACACACTGAGGTATTTGCTGCCCTCTTTCGTTCATTACTTCTTTATTCACCCTTTCCGAGAGGTGGAGAATCACGGAATTATAGGCTTTGTCAAGATGATGTCCATGTTTCATCCATTCATCGGAGGAATGATGAATCTCTACGTTCCCTGCCCATAACCTATCGCCTATGCTTACCTTGGCATTAAAGAAATCGGGGCCGGCATCCCTATTCTGTATGCCGGGATCAATCACCTCTACCTTTTGTCCATCTACAGTTTCGAGTGACCCGGGTGGAAAGAGCCTGAACTTCCAAACATAGTGCAGGAGCTGTTCTTTGGTAGTCATCGTCGACAGGTTTAAAGTCCAAAAATAAAAATAATTATCCGGAACAACAAACTTCCTGTCTTAAATGTTAATGCAAAAGGGCCTGAGATATGAGGGATTTTGACTAACTTTGCAGGGTTAATCATTTCCCGGTGCGGTATATCCCGGGACAGGTAAAACCCGCTCATGTACTGAACCCGGAATTAACGATCATAAAACAGGTTATTACATTACATCCATTTTGCAAACAAACAAAGAAATTGAATTTCAGACAAAGAAGATCAGCAAGCTTGTTTGGGATTACGCCTTGCCCGGCATTATAGGGACTGTGGTTTCTATGATATACAATGTGATCGGGCGTATTTTCATCGGGCAGGGTGTGGGCGCACTGGCTATTTCCGGCCTGGCCATCACCTTCCCGGTAATGAATCTCACTTCCTCGCTGGGCATGCTTGTGGGCGCCGGTGCAGCAGCCCGCATTTCCATCAGCCTGGGAAAAAGAGATAAGGAGACTTCCGAAAAGATACTGGGAAACTCGCTGCTATTGACAGTGATACTGAATGCCGTCTTCATCACCCTTTTCATGATATATCTCGACCCTATCCTGCGGGCATTCGGAGCGAGTGATCTTACCCTCCCCTACGCACATGATTACCTGCAGATTGTGTTGTTGGGCAATGTGTTCGTGAGTCTCGGTTATAATTTCAACGCGATGATGCGCTCTTCGGGATATCCAAAGAAGGCGATGATCACCATGCTCATTGGCGCCGTTTTCAGTGTCATTCTCACGCCGATCTTTTTGTATGGTTTTGATTTAGGGATTAAAGGTGTTGCGTGGGCTACCGTGATATCCATGTTTCTCGGGATGCTTTTTGTCATGCATCATTTCCTGCAGGAGAGCAGCCTGATCCGTCTGCGCTGGAAAAACATACGGCTCGACAAGAAGATCATTGCCTCCATCGTTTCCATCGGAATGTCGCCTTTCAGTATGCAGGTAGCAGCATCCGGTGTAGCACTACTGATGAATACCTCCCTCTTGCGCTACGGTGGTGACCTGGCTGTGGGAGCCTACGGCATCATCAACACCGTGCTGATGATCTTTCTGATGATCATCATGGGCCTCAACCAGGGTACCCAGCCGATCATCGGCTATAACTACGGGGCAGGCAATTACAAGAGAGTGCGCGAGACACTTTTTTATTCGCTGAAAATAGCTTCGCTGATCACCGTGGTCGGTTTTCTGTTCGGGACATTTTTCCCGGGACTCTTTGCTGCAGCCTTTACCACCGATGCCGAATTATTGGGTATCACCAAAAGAGGTATTCGCATAGCCGTGATGGCCATGCCGCTGGTGGGGTTTCAGATTGTATCGTCCAGCTTCTTTCAGAGCATCGGTTTCGCGGCCAAATCCATTATTCAGAGCCTGAGCCGGCAACTTATATTTATGATACCGGGCATCATCTTCCTACCCCGTTTATGGGGACTCGACGGATTGTGGATCGCCATGCCTGTTTCCGACACGCTGGCAGCACTGTTGTCGCTCTACCTGCTGCTGATCCAGCTAAGACAGCTTAATCGGATGGAAGAGGGAGATGTGCAGAGAAATTTGCCGTCTCATGCCACAAATTAAGCGGATATTATGTAATTTTGTACAATGTGAATCAGCATGAAGAAATATACCCCATTTACCCACAAAATAAAATAAGTGTATGAAGAAAGTAGTCTTAATTCGCCACGGTGAGAGTGTCTGGAACAAGGAGAACCGCTTTACCGGCTGGACAGATGTAGATCTCACCGGGAAAGGTATTGAGGAAGCCCATAAAGCAGGTAAGTACCTGAAACAAGAAGGTTTTCAATTCGAAAAAGCCTATACCTCTTATTTGAAGAGGGCAGTGAAAACATTGAATGTGATCCTCGATGAGATGGATCTGGACTGGATCCCGGTGGAGAAGACCTGGCGTCTGAACGAAAAACATTACGGCATGCTGCAGGGACTGAACAAGGCTGAAACAGCTGCCAAATACGGTGACGATCAGGTACTCATCTGGCGTCGCAGCTACGATGTGCCGCCACTGCCCCTGGAAAAGGAAGATCCACGCTCTCCGTTTCAGGATCCACGATACAGGGGAGTGGATGAAAACGACCTCCCCCTTACCGAAGCGTTGAAAGATACGGTAGAACGCATTCTGCCCTACTGGAACGATACCATCGTCCCGGAGATGAAGACAAAATACAACGAAACAATCGTGGCTGCGCACGGCAACAGCCTGCGGGGGATCATCAAGCATCTGAAAAACATTTCCGACGAAGAAATCGTGAGCCTCAACCTGCCCACTGCCGTGCCCTATGTGTTTGAGTTCGATGATGAGATGAACCTGCAAAAAGATTACTTCCTGGGTGACCCCGAAGAAATCAAAAAGCTGATGGAGGCCGTTGCCAATCAGGGAAAAGCAAAGTAACTCCTCTTTTATACCCGAAATTTGAGGGAAACTCCATTCTCAAACCTTACTGATAAAAGTCGCCGGAACCCGTTATTCTGATCCGGCGATTTTTTGCTGTTTCTTAACTCCCAAATCCGGTTTTTTTTACTTTATCCATCTCAATCTCA
>JBDKRY010000230.1:0-10087 GCA_039683155.1 Proteiniphilum sp. | reverse complement strand
TGTCGGGATGAGAAGATTCGAACTTCCGACCCCACGCCCCCCAGACGCGTACTCTAAACCGGACTGAGCTACATCCCGAAAATGTGCGTGCAAAATTACCGTTTAATTTTCTTTTTCCCAAATTTATCGGTAAATATTTAGGATGTCATTGCGGGCATTTTGGAAGATCCGGCTTCGCCCCACGGGTGTCCATAGAATTAACCATTTTCTCCTATCCTTTTTCTTTCTGTGATGAAACGGCAGAACGACTTACTGCGAAAGTAGAGGGTTGCACCCTGCTGTGCGGAAGCACATCTTCCGGCAGGAACCCGGAAGAGATGAATATTACATGGAGCTGTAACGACCAATTGTACAGATATTAGGACAGACTGAGATGGATTTGTCGGATTTTTTTTCCTACACTGAAATATTATTCGTTAATTTGCGTAATTTTTAGAGAGACCTATTATTCAATAGAATCACGAGCTGATGAAATTTTCTGCAAAACAAATAGCCGATTATCTTCATGGAGAGGTTGTCGGAGACCCGGATGTTACTGTTTCCGATTTTTCAAAGATCGAAGAAGGGAAGGCGGGTACACTCACTTTTCTCGGTAATCCGAAATATACGCCCTATATCTATCAAACCGAAGCGGATATCGTGCTTGTCAACGAGGATTTTGTACCGGATAAACCGATACGGGCTACGCTCATCAAAGTGCCGAATGCATACTCAGCCCTTGCCTCACTCCTGGAGATGGTGAACCGGAACAAACCGCAGCAAACCGGCGCCGAAGAGATGAGCTTTGTCTCGTCTACGGCAACAGTGGGAGAGAACGTCTACGTAGGTTCGTTTGCCTATATCGGCGATCATGCGCAGATTGGAGATGACAGCAAAATTTATCCGCAGTCTTACGTGGGAGCGAATGTGCAGATTGGCAAAAACTGTATCATCTACCCGGGTGTAAAAATTTATCCCGATTGTGTCATCGGCAACAACTGCATCATTCACGCCGGTGTGATCATCGGTGCGGATGGATTTGGATTCAGTAAAGAAGAGGAGCATTATCACAAAATCCCGCAAATGGGCAATGTGCGCATTGAAGACGATGTGGAGATTGGAGCCAATACCACCATCGACCGCGCAGTGATGGGTTCCACCGTCATCCGACAGGGTGTAAAGCTCGATAACCTCATACAAATTGCGCACAACTGCGAAATCGGAGAAAATACGGTCATTGCCGCCCAGACGGGCGTGGCCGGATCGACGAAGATTGGCGAGAGTTGCGTGATAGGCGGACAGGTGGGAATAGGCGGACATATCACCATCGGTAAAAACAGTCAGATAGGCGCCCAGTCGGGCATCATCAGCAACACCAAAGAGGGATCTGAGATCATCGGATCACCGGCATATCCGGTAAAAAACTTCTTTAAGTCGAGCATCATTATTCCCAAGCTCCCTGACATGTACCGCCAGCTCAATGCCCTGGAAAAAGAAATAGCGGAATTGAAGAAAAATCTTTCGCAGCGCGAATAATCAATCATTTGCAATCGCTAACCGGGTAAACATTTCCGGAAAATAGCGAAATTTTGTGCTTTTGGTTGTATCTTTGCACACAAATAGCCGAAATGTGAAATTCAATGACACATTATTGCTGAATGTACAGAGCGGCATTAGGTGTTTAGACGATATAACGCGCAGAAAATATCTGATTTTAAATTGATAAATAGTGAAACAGAGAACATTACAAAACAGCTTCACGTTAAAAGGGACCGGACTTCACACCGGCTTTCATATTGTGATTACCTTCAACCCTGCCCCGGTGGATCACGGGTACAAAATAAAAAGGATTGATCTTGAAGGTCAGCCGGTGATCGATGCATTGGCAGAGAACGTTGTACACACGCAGCGCGGTACCGTGATTGGCAAAGAGCAGGTGACGGTGAGTACCATTGAGCACGGACTTTCGGCATTGTATGCCCTGGGCATAGATAATTGCCTTATCGAGGTGGATTCTTCGGAGTTTCCCATTCTCGACGGAAGTGCAGCCGAGTATGTGAAAGCGATCAGGAAGGCAGGGATACAGGAGCAGGAGAAAGACAAGGATTTTTACATTGTTCGCAATAAAATTGAAGTCTCCGATCCGGAAACCGGCTCGAAATTGACGCTGTTGCCGGATGATCCTTTCTGTATCAACTCTTTCATCGAATTTGACTCCCAATATATTCCCAACCAGTCGGCTACCATGGACTCAATGACTGATTTTGAAACGGAAATAGCGCCTGCACGTACCTTTGTCTTTGTCCGTGAGATACAGCAACTGCGGAAGGTGGGACTCATCAAAGGCGGAAATCTCGATAATGCGATCGTCATTTACGAAAGGAAATTATCACAGCAAGAGCTGAACGATATAGCCGATGAACTGAACGTGCCTCATCACAATGCTGATGAACTGGGGTATCTGAACCATCGCAAGCTGGCATTTCCCAATGAGCCGGCACGTCATAAACTGCTTGATATCATCGGTGACATGTCGCTCATCGGAAAACCGATCAAAGGACGCCTCATTGCCATCCGTCCCGGGCACAAGATCAACAATCAACTGGCGCGACTTATTCGCAAAGATATCAAAATAAACGAGGTACAGCCTCCTGTCTATAATGTGTCGGCCGAGCCGGTGATGGATAACAACCGTATCCGCGAACTGCTGCCGCACCGCTACCCCTTCCTGATGGTCGACAAGATTATTCAAATGACCGATAAGTTTATCGTGGGCATCAAAAATATCACCACCAACGAGCCCTATTTTACGGGACATTTTCCGCAGGAGCCTGTCATGCCGGGCGTACTGCAGGTAGAGGCCATGGCACAAACGGGCGGGTTGCTCATCCTCGCCCGGTTAGACGAGCCGGAGAGATACTCCACCTATTTTTTGAGGATAGACAATGTGAAATTCAGGCATAAGGTGGTGCCGGGAGATACCCTTATCTTCAGGGTGGAACTCACCAGCGAAATGCGGAGGGGCATTGCCACCATGCGTGGATTGGCTTTTATTGGAGATAAAGTGATTTCCGAAGCTGATTTTACAGCGCAGATCATCAAAAACAAATAATTTAATCAAGATATAAAGTATGAACAGTGTTTCATCGATGGCTTTTGTGCATCCTGAAGCCAAGCTGGGAGATAATGTGGTTGTAGAACCTTTTGCATACGTTGATCGCAATACAGAAATTGGGGATGGTACGCGCGTAATGATGCAGGCTACGGTACTTTACGGAGCACGCATCGGGAAGAACTGCATCATTTTTCCACATGCTACCATTGCCGGTATTCCGCAGGATCTGAAGTTCCAGGGTGAAGAGACAACGGCCATCATCGGTGACAATACAACCATACGGGAGTGTGCTACCGTAAACCGGGGTACTGCTTCGAAAGGATTCACCCGCGTAGGCAGTAATTGCCTGATCATGGCATATAGCCATGTGGCCCATGACTGTGTACTGCACGACCATGTGATATTGGGTAATGCCACGCAGCTGGCCGGAGAGATTGAAATCGACGATTATGCCATCATCAGTGGCGGTTCTCTCGCACACCAGTTTTCCAAAATCGGTCCCCACGTAATGATACAGGGAGGATCCAAAATATCGAAGGATATCCCGCCCTATGTGATGGTGGGGCGTGAGCCGATCACCTATGTGGGATTGAATATTGTGGGACTTCGTCGCCGCGGATTTTCCAGTGAACGGATCAATGCCATCCAGGAGATTTACCGATATCTGTACTTCTCGGGATTCAATATCTCCCAGGCGGTAGATCGTATTGAACAGGAGCTTCCCCCGTCTGAAGACCGCGTACTGATCCTGGATTTCATCCGTTCCTCAAGCCGCGGAATTGTCCGGGGTAACATGGAGGGATAGCCGCATGTCGGGTATTGTTTTTCCGGCAGAGTGGTACCCGCAAAGCGGTATCCTGATTACCTGGCCTCATACCCGTACCGATTGGGACTACATGCTGGAGGAGGTGACCGACTGTTACGTATCATTCTCGAAAGAGATCCTTAAACGGGAAAAGCTGCTGGTTGCAGCTCCACCGGACCTTGATGTGAGACTGTATTTTTCGGAAAAGGAGCGCCAGAACCTCCTCTGTGTGAAGATAAACAGCAACGATACCTGGACACGTGACCACGGCGCCTTTTCCATTTTTGCCGGTAATAAACCTGCAATAATCGATTTCGGCTTTAATGCCTGGGGCTTGAAATTTGCTGCCAATCTTGACAATCTGATTACCGGCAAATTGTATCGTGCGGGTGTTTTTCAGCCCGGTGTGAATTATCGGAACAGACTGAACTTCATTCTGGAGGGAGGATCGATTGAATCGGACGGGATAGGCACTCTCCTCACTACTTCGGCATGCCTGCTGGCACCCAACCGTAACCAGCCTATGTCACAGGTTCAAATCGAAGCCTATTTAAAAAAAACACTGGGAGCAGAAAGAGTACTTTGGCTGAATCATGGTCATCTGGCAGGGGACGATACCGACAGTCACATCGATACGCTTGCCCGTTTTTGTGATGAAGAAACCATCGCCTACGTGCAGAGTGATGATGCGCAGGATGCTCATTTCGACGAACTGCACGCCATGGAAGCTGAACTGACGTCGTTTGTGATGCACAATGGGAAACCGTACCGTCTGATAGCGCTGCCTATGGCCGATGCAGTATTTGAGGGTGCACAACGCCTCCCGGCCACCTATGCTAACTTCTTGATCCTGAATGGTGCTGTGTTGCTCCCTTTTTATGGAACCCCGAAAGATGAGCTTGCAAAAAAGCAACTGCAAAAAGCATTCCCCGACAGAGAGATTATTGGCGTGGATTGCCGGGCATTGATCAGACAGCATGGGTCGCTGCATTGCGTGACGATGCAGTTCCCGGAAGGATTTATTTAATGTGCTGATGTACCGATGTACCAATGTACCAATGTGTCAATGTGTCGATGTACTGATTTGTCGATATGATAATCTGCCGGGAACAAAGGTCGTCGTTTTGATGTTAACTAAAACGGATATTACAAAACAAGTCTACGATGAAGATAGGAATTATTCAGCAATCCAATATATCCGACAAGGAAGATAATGTGAAGCGTTTGCAGCAAAAGATCAGACAACTTGCTGCTGACGGTGCGGAACTTATTGTGCTGCAGGAGTTGCACAACGGACTCTATTTTTGTCAGACGGAAGATACGAAAGCGTTTGAGCAGGCGGAATCCATTCCCGGTCCGTCTACCCATTCATTTGGACAGTTAGCAAAAGAATTTGGCGTTGTAATCGTACTCTCCCTGTTCGAAAAGCGTGCGCCGGGAATCTATCACAATACGGCGGTGGTGATCGAAAAAGATGGAAGCATTGCCGGAAAGTACCGTAAAATGCATATTCCGGATGATCCGGCTTATTACGAGAAATTTTACTTCACGCCGGGAGATTTGGGTTTCCATCCTGTTGAAACCTCGGTAGGGAAGCTGGGTCTGCTGGTCTGCTGGGATCAGTGGTATCCCGAGGCAGCACGACTGATGGCGCTGGCCGGAGCCGATATGCTGATATACCCTACTGCCATTGGATGGGAATCATCGGACAGCGACGAGGAGAAACTTCGCCAGCAGGATGCATGGATTACCCTGCAGCGCGGGCATGCCATTGCGAACGGAATACCGGTTATCTCTGTGAACCGTACCGGATACGAGCCAGACCCGTCCGGTCAGACAGAAGGTATTCAATTTTGGGGAAGCAGCTTCGTCTGCGGACCACAAGGTGAATTCCTATATCAGGCTCCCGCTGACAGGGAGATCCTACAAATCGTTGAAATTGACAGGATGCGTACCGAGAACGTGCGCCGGTGGTGGCCCTTTTTCCGCGATAGACGAATTGATGGCTATGCGGATCTGACCAAACGTTGGATCGACTGAAAGAAAATAGAAAAGGCCGCTCCATGGAGCGGCCTTTTTGAAAACACGTACACCCTTGGATTAACTATTTGCGGGAAGAAGATCTTTCAGATCGGGCATTCTCGCTGCTTCTGTTCGTAGATGCTGTACTTCTGTTACTCCTGACCGGGGAACTTTGCGAACGAACCGTTGCGTTACGGTTGTTGGAGCTGCTTCTTTGTGGATTAGCCGTAGCATCGCGGTTGCTGTTTGTGCGCATTTCCGGAGCATTTCGGTTCACATTTTCACTGCGGCTGTTGTTTGAACGTTCCACTGCGCCGGCACTTCCTGTAGTTTGTGTATTCCGGTTCCGGGTTGCCGGATTCACCGTAGCAGACCGTTCCGGGTTGCTTCTTGTGTTGGTGTTGCGGATGTTTCTGTTGTCGGCATTCCTTGTGCTGCTGTTTGCGCTGTTTTCATTGCTGTTGGCTCTGTCAACGCTGCTGCTCCGGTCGCTGGTCGACCTGTTGTCAGCTGAAGATCGCACATTCGTGGCTCTATCCCTTGATACTTCAGGACGATACACACTTACTGTGTTATTGCTGACCCTGGTCGATCTGCCGGAACGGTTGTTCGAACTCTCCAGTTTGTGCACGGTGGCTTTTCTGCCGGTGGTACGTTCATAATCTCTGGCACTCGGTCCGCTGTAATAACGGTTATCGTTATACACGTAGGTATTGTTGATAATGGTGGTCCGGTTGTAAATGGCCGGGCTGTATCTGCTATAGTATCTGTGCATATTGCGATGATACATGCGGTTGTGTGGCAGAAACGTCCAGTAGCTTCCGGGAATATTGATGTTTATGCTGATATGTATGCCGGGAGCCATCGGTGCCCATCCATAGTAGCCGCCGCCACTTCTCCAGGACACCCATGCAGGTGCCCATTCGTAACCGGGAACCCAGGCCCACCCGTAATAGTCGTCGTAATACCATCTCCCGTAATGGAAAGGTGCCCATCCCCACGAGTAGTCCGATACCCAGGTGTTACCATAGTCGGTCATCACCCAGTAGCCGTTGGTCGCGTAAGGATGAAAGTCTCTTCCGACATTGGGAACCCACACCCGGCCATATCTGCCGTGGTTGATCCACCTGCCGTGAGGCCTCAGCTCATTGTAGAAAATATTGAAAGAAACGCCGCCATTATGCTGATTGCCATAGTAATCATCTTCGTAATAGCCGTAGTCATATCCCTGAGAATTCACACTTCCCTGAGAAGTGAAGCAAGAGGTAAACGCCAGTGCGATTATCGTGAGAAAGAGAGGGTGTCGTAAAGTTTTCATATCCGTAATTTTTAAAGGGTGAAACTTCTTTATTTTAACAATAAGACACCCTTTCGGAAAAATGGTTTAATTCCTGTCAATCTAAATGAGAGGATTAATCACAAAATGACAGAGAAGTCGGGGATACGCCATAAAACGGTGCATGCATCGCTGAACGCAATACGATCTGCACCAGGCTAATTTCGCAATGCTTACAACTAAAAACAACTCAACTGGTAACTGACAACTGACTACTGATAACTGAAAACTTACAACTGAAAACTTACAACTGAAAACTTACAACTGATTTACTTAAACACCTGGTCTATACCCGAGAAGCCCATGAAGGCCATGGCGATGATGCCGGCTGTAATCAATGCGATGGGTATTCCCTGCATTGCTTTGGGTATTTTTGTGAGCGCCATTTGCTCACGTATACTGGAAAAGATGATCAGTGCCATGGCGTATCCAATGGCAGTGGCCACTGCGTAGATCACCGACTCGAGCAGGTTGTAATCTTTCTGGATCACCAGGATGGCCACACCCAGGATGACACAGTTGGTGGTGATGAGTGGCAGGTAAACGCCCAATGCCTGGTACAACGCAGGCGATATCTTCTTGAGTACGATCTCTACCATTTGTACCAGTGCAGCAATCACCAGAATGAAAGAGATGGTTTGCAGATACTCCAGACCGAATGGCTCCAGTATCCCTTTCTGCAGCAGGAAAGTGACGATGGTGGCGATGGTCAGTACGAAAGTTACTGCCAGCCCCATGCCGATAGCGGTGTCTACCTTTTTTGAAACACCCAGAAAGGGGCAGATCCCCAGGAATTGGGAGAAAACGACATTGTTGACAAATATGGCGACGATAATAATTCCGATGAGTTCCATAATTATTTGTGTTGAAGCTTATTGAATACTGCAATCAGGTATCCGAGGACAATGAAGGCTCCCGGTGCCAGTACGAACAGCAGCGATCCGTACTGTTCGGGGTAGACAGAGAGGTTGAAAATCTTACCGGTGCCCATCAATTCCCGAAGAGCCCCCAGTATTGTCAGTGAAAGAGTAAATCCCAGTCCCATGCCGGCACCGTCGAAAATAGCAGAGAAAACCCCGTTCTTAGATGCAAAGGCTTCGGCACGACCCAGCACAATGCAGTTTACCACGATCAGCGGAATGAAGATGCCCAGGCTCTCGGCCAGTGCCGGCACATAAGCGTTCATCAACATCTCGATGATGGTCACAAAGGTGGCGATGACCACGATATAAGCAGGAATACGCACCATGTCGGGGATTACGTTTTTGAGCATTGAGATCACCATGTTGGAACAGATCAGTACGAACATCGTAGCCAGTCCCATGCTCATTCCGTTGATGGCAGAACTGGTGGTAGCCAGTGTGGGACACATTCCCAGCAACAGTACAAAGATGGGGTTCTCTTTGATAATGCCGTTGATGAGTACTTTGAAGTTGTTATTCATTGCTGTTTTCCTCCTCTTTTATTTCCTGAGCTTTATTGTCTGAAATCTCTGCAACTTTCTTCGGTGTAGCGCCGGTGAGTCCATCCTTCCTGCTTTCCGAATAGACGGAGTATGCTTTGTTCACGGCCTCCAAAAAAGCTCGCGAGGTAATGGTCGACGCGGTGATGGCATCCACCGTACCTCCATCCTTTGATACTGACAGCATGCCTTGTGAGAGGTCTCTGCCAATAACGGATTGTGAAGGTTTCCCGGGATCTTTGAACCAGGTTGTCATCTTCGACCCCAGCCCGGGTGTCTCGGCGTGTTGCAGGACTGCGTAGTTGACGATCCTGTGCTCCATGTCGAAGCCCACCATGATCTGGATATTCCCGCCGAAACCATTGTTCGAAGAGCTGCTTAACGCGTACCCTACGATCTTCTCACCCATCTTTGCCGGATATATGAGCAGAGAGTCTCCCTGTGTGTCCGGCATACGGTATGCTTCAGCTACAGGGTCATTGTCGAACGCCGGTACTACCTCTTTTATCGCGTTCTGCAGCTTCATTGCCCTGGCATCGGCAATAGGCTTTGCAGTCATTTTATTCACTTGCGCCAGTAACACAGCTACCGTAAGGCAGATGATGAAGAGCGAAAGGAACATATTTCTGAATGTGGATTGTAATTTAGCCATGTTTCACTACCTCCCCGAATCGTTTTGGTGTTGTGTAAGTATTGATAAGCGGTGTCAGTGCATTCATCAGCAGGATGGCAAACGAAACCCCTTCGGGATAGGCTCCCCAGAGGCGAATGGCCACGGTGACGACCCCAATTCCTGCTCCATAGATCAGCATTCCCTGCTTCGTCATGGGTGATGTCACGTAATCGGTCGCCATAAAGACAGCCCCCAGCATCAATCCCCCTGAAAAGAGGTGAATGAGCGGATTGTAGAGCGTTACGGGATTAAAGACATAGAGAATACCCGTGAAAAGGGCAACGGTGGCGAGTATGGAAACCGGAATATGCCATGTAATTGTTTTCTTCCACAGCAGGTAAGCCAGTCCGAGAAGTAGTGCCAGTGTACTCATCTCTCCCAGCGACCCTCCCTCGGTACCCAGAAACATTGCCTGGAGTGATGGCAGTGCCTCGGGGGTAAGTTTCAGGGTGCCCAACACGGTGGCCGAACTGATGGCATCGGGTGCACTGACTGTTGCTGCCGCAGGCCAGGTGGTCATCTGTGCCGGAAATGATATCAGCAGGAAGATACGTCCCGCGATGGCCGGGTTGAAGATGTTGTTCCCCAATCCGCCAAAAGAGAGTTTCACCACACCAATAGCAAACAGGCAGCCGAGCGCCAGAATCCATACCGGCAGATCCGACGGTACATTGAACGCCAGCAGCACCCCCGTG
>JBDKRY010000229.1:0-8021 GCA_039683155.1 Proteiniphilum sp. | reverse complement strand
TCTCGTGGATATTGGCCATGATCCATTTCAGTTTCTCATCTACCTGTTCGGCAGACCAGCTGTAACGCTCTGAATTTTGTGTCATCTCAAGTCCCGATACCGATACACCTCCTGCATTGGCCGCTTTTCCCGGCGCATAGAGTATTTTCGCTGCCTGAAAGATTTCAATGGCTTCCGGTGTACTGGGCATGTTCGCACCTTCTGATACAGCAAAAATACCGTTCTTCACCAGTGCTTCCGCATCTGCCTGATCGATCTCGTTCTGTGTGGCGGACGGAAGGGCGATATCTCCTTTTTCTGCCCAGGGACGTGCACCAGGCACATATTTACACCCATACTCCTCGGCATATTCACGGATACGTCCACGATAGAGATTCTTCAACTCCATCACGAACTGCAGCTTCTTGGCGGTAATACCCTCCGGATCATAGATATATCCGTCGGAATCAGAAAGAGTGACCGGAATGGCACCCAGCTCTATAAGCTTCTCACAGGTATATTGCGCCACATTTCCGGAACCGGAAACCAGGCATTTTTTTCCTTTGATATCAATGTTCTTCGTTTTCAGCATCTCCAACAGGAAATAGACATTCCCGTAACCGGTGGCCTCCGGGCGAATCAGTGAACCGCCGAACTCACGCCCCTTGCCGGTGAAGGTTCCGGTGAACTCACCGGCAAGCTTCTTGTACTTGCCGAACATGTAACCGATCTCGCGCCCGCCTACACCGATATCCCCTGCAGGGACGTCGGTATCAGGGCCAATCACACGCCATAATCCTTCCACAAAAGCCTGGCAGAATCGCATGACCTCGCCGTCGGACTTGCCGCGGGGTGAAAAATCGGATCCTCCTTTGGCTCCACCCATCGGAAGGGTGGTGAGTGCGTTCTTAAAGGTTTGCTCAAAAGCAAGAAACTTCAGGATCGATGGAGAAACAGATGCGTGAAAACGGATTCCTCCTTTATACGGCCCGATAGCGTTACTGTGCTGTACCCGGTAACCCATATTGGTCTGCACATTGCCTTTATCGTCCACCCATGTTACCCGAAAAGCATGAATCTTATCAGGGATGATTAACCGTTCGATAAGATTTGCTTTTTCAAACTCCGGATGTTCATTATACACATCCTCAATAGATTCAACGACTTCCACCACTGCCTGCAGATATTCAGGCTCGTTGGGAAAACGCCTTTTTACAAGATCGATAACCGCTGTAGCTCTCATGAAAAATTCTCTTTAAATCAGATAACTCTTAACAATAATCAGTTTGAAGCGCAAAGGTAGATAAATATTTCTAAAACAAAAATATTTAGCACCTTTATATTACTTTTGTTACATAAAGAGCTATTTTTTAAAATTTCTGTAAACCGGAATGAAACCAATGACGCCGGACATCACTTCATCCGTTATTTTGACAGCGAAAAATAATGTTTTGCGCATTTTTCTTTGATATGTCAGAAAGATAATGCACTTTTGTACATCATTTTTCAAAAAAACAGTATCAACGGAATGAGGATCGCATCCGATACTTTTTTTCAGGGTTATCACTTTACTTTTCTGCTTATTACAGGGCAGGCAATACCACTTCTCAAAAAAATCATTCAAACTAAACATCAACATCTATGTGTGGAATAGTAGGATATATCGGCAACAGGCAGGCTTATCCCATTTTGATCAAAGGTCTTCACAGGCTCGAGTATCGCGGATATGACAGTGCCGGCATTGCTTTAATTGATCATGACCGTCTCAAAGTATACAAAGCGAAAGGGAAAGTAGCCGAGTTGGAGCAGTTTGCGCAACAAAAGGATATTTCCGGGACAATCGGAATTGCACATACCCGCTGGGCCACACACGGAGAACCCACCCAAAACAATGCGCATCCTCATTATTCGCAATCAGAAGATATTGCGATCATTCACAACGGAATCATCGAAAACTATGCCGTGCTGAAAGACGGGCTGATGAAGGAGGGGTACCGGTTCCAAAGTCAGACCGATACCGAAGTGTTGGTACAGTTGATCGAATACATGAAAATAACCAACAACACCGATCTGCCAACCGCTGTACAACTGGCCTTGAATCATGTGATCGGTGCATACGCCATTGCCGTTTTGGAGCGGCACAATCCCGACTTGATTGTCACTGCCCGAAAAGGCAGCCCGCTGGTAATCGGTATTGGTGAAGATGAATATTTTATCGGTTCTGATGCAACGCCCATCATTGAGTACACCAATCAGGTAATTTACGTGGGTGAAGAAGAGATTGTCACAATCAGGCGGAATGAACCGCTTAAGATCAAAACCATCGGGAATATAGAAAAGAGCGCTCAGATTCACAAGCTTGAGATGACACTCAGTCAGCTCGAAAAGGGAGGCTATCCTCATTTCATGCTCAAGGAGATCTTCGAACAGCCTCACACGCTGAGTGACTGTATGCGGGGCAGGGTGAACGTCGATTCCGACAATATCACCCTGGCCGGTTTTATCGATAACAAAGAGAAGTTTATGAACGCCAAACGAATCATCATCACTGCCTGCGGTACTTCGTGGCATGCTGCCCAGATCGGAATGTATGCCATCGAAGAATATGCCCGCATTCCGGTGGAGGTGGAATATTCTTCAGAATTCCGTTACAGAAACCCGGTGATTCACAAGGATGATATTGTCATTGCCATTTCTCAGTCGGGGGAGACAGCCGATACACTCGCAGCGATTGAACTTGCCAAACAGCATGGGGCCTTTATTTTTGGTATCTGCAATGTGGTGGGTTCCTCCATCCCCAGAAATACCCATTCGGGATGCTACACCCATGTGGGTCCCGAGATCGGAGTAGCGTCTACAAAGGCTTTTACCGCACAGGTAACCGTTTTGACCATGCTGGCCATACTGATAGGAAAAGAGAAAGGAACGATTTCCCACGGGGAATATCTGAAATTGATCAGGGAGCTGAGCCTGATACCCGATAAGGTAGGAGAAGTCTTAAAGAAAAATGATCAGATTGCCGAACTGGCCAAGATCTTTACCTATGCAAGCAACTGTATCTACCTGGGACGGGGGTATAACTTTCCGGTTGCGCTGGAGGGAGCTTTGAAATTGAAAGAGATCTCCTACATCCATGCAGAGGGCTATCCTGCCGCTGAGATGAAGCATGGACCAATAGCGCTCATCAGCAACGAAATGCCGGTGATCGCCATTGCTACACAATCGGATACCTACGAAAAGGTATCCAGCAATATCCAGGAGATTAAAGCACGCAAAGGCAGAATTATTTCCGTCGTTACAGAAGGCGATAAGGTGATAAAGCATCTTTCCGACCACAGTATTGAAGTACCGGAAACCATTCCCTGTCTGGCGCCTTTGCTTTCGGTCATTCCCCTGCAACTGCTGGCTTATCATATCGCCGTGGTAAAAGGGTGCGATGTGGATCAGCCGCGCAACCTGGCAAAATCGGTGACCGTGGAATAACCTGCAGGTTTCCTGACGATACTGCAAAAACTGCATGGAAAGAGGCAATATAATTGACCCTATACTTTCTACTTTTATGGATATTTTATAACTTTGGAATCTCAATCAATTCAAAGCCTTTAAAGTTGTTAATTCAATATTTGCAACCATAATTCAGCATCGGATGGATTCAATTTATTTAATTATAGTCATTATTCTGTTAGGGTTGGCAGCGTTAGACCTTGTTGTGGGTGTGGCCAATGACGCTGTTAACTTCCTCAATTCAAGCATCGGTTCAAAGGTTGCACCTCTTTGGGTGATATTTACGGTTGCCTCTTTGGGCGTATTGATTGGTTCAATGTTTTCGAGCGGGATGATGGAGATTGCCCGAAGTGGCGTTTTTTATCCGGAAAAATTCACCTTCCCCGCTATCATGATCCTTTTTCTCGCCGTCATGGTGACGGATGTGATGCTGCTGGACCTGTACAATACATTCGGGTTGCCTACCTCCACCACCGTCTCATTGGTCTTTGAACTGTTGGGCGCAGCAGTGTCAGTAGCGATGTTTACATTGTGGACTACGGAGAGCGGAGAGCATCTGGGTGACTTCATCAACAGTGACAAGGCACTGGCCATTATCGGGGGGATATTTATCTCGATTGCCATTGCCTTTGTAGCGGGTAGTATCATCATGTACATTTCCAGGTTGATTTTCTCTTTTAATTACGGGAAAACTTTCAAATACCTCGGTGCCATTTGGGGGGGAATCGCACTGACCGCCATTACCTATTTTGCCATTTTTAAGGGATTAAAAGGAAGCGTTCTGGTTACAACAGATATGCTCAGTTACCTTGAAAACAATATGGGCACCGCTCTGTTGTATACTTTTTTGGGATGGACACTGCTGATGGCCCTGCTGCAACACCTCTTCCGCGTAAATATTTTAAAGGTGGTTGTGCTGGCGGGAACCGCAGCTTTGGCCATGGCCTTTGCCGGCAACGACCTGGTAAATTTTATCGGGGTATTTATGGGCGGCTTCGACTCCTTCCAGATCGCACAGGATGTGGCAGCAGCAGGTGGCAATATCGAGACCCTGTATATGGGTAGACTGGCTGAGCCGGTAATTGCCAAAACAGGCTGGCTGCTGGGTGCCGGGGTAATCATGGTACTGTCCCTTTGGTTTTCAAAAAAATCACGCAGTGTGACCGAGACAGAGGTAAACCTGGCCCGTAAGGGAGAAGGGGTGGAGCGATTCTCCTCATCACCCTTGTCGCGTTCACTGGTAAGAGGCAGCCTCAATTTCAGCAAATCAATGAACAAGATTACACCATCATCGGTGAAAAGATTCATGGAAAGTCGGTTCGAACCTGTAGAATTAGAGAACAAAGCATCGTTCGACTTAATCCGGGCATCTGTCAACCTTACTACAGCTGCCTTGTTGATTTCCCTTGGCACTTCCTTAAAATTGCCTCTCTCCACAACGTATGTGACCTTCATGGTAGCGATGGGGACATCGCTTGCCGACCGCGCCTGGGGGCGTGAAAGTGCCGTGTACCGGATAAACGGTGTGCTGACTGTCGTTGCCGGCTGGCTGCTGACGGCATTAGTTGCATTCACCACATCATTCGCTGTTGGCCTTTTGTTGATGTGGGGAGGAAAGATTGCAATCGCGATCATGCTTTTACTGGTCGTTTTCATTCTTTTTAAATCGGACAGGTTCCACACCAAAAGGAAAGCCAGAGAGCTGCAGCAGCAGCAGATACTCTCCAGCGAAGCACAACTGGTAAACTCCTGCAATGAGGACGTACGACAATTAATGGAAAAGACATTGACAATCTATAAGCAAATCATTGACGGACTGGAGGATGAGAATAGGAAAGTTGTGAAAAAGGCTATGAAGGAGGCAAATGAGTTGTATGCAAAATTCAAGGATAAACGAGATTATGAGGTGGTCCGTACGCTGGAGAGCATACAGATAAATGCGCTGGATCTCGAGCAGGAGTATGTGCAGTTGGTAGATTACTCGTTTGAAATTACAAAATCACTCAAAGCAATTACCGAAGCTACTTTCCGATATATCGACAACAATCATTCTGCTTTCACAAAAGAGCAGATCAATGACCTGAGAGACATTTTCAAAAACCTGTCGGACGTGTATGCAAGTTATGCCATCATGGACAAAAACGGCGACTACAGCCGCTTTGATAAGGTAACGGCCATGCGTGAGACCATCATTGAATTGAATTCAAAAATGACGAAGCGTCAGATAAAAAGGGTAAAAGAAAATGCATCGAGCACCCGAAGCAGTATTCTCTTTTTAAACCTGGTGAATGAATCGAAGATCATCACCTTGCAGTCGAGCAATCTGATGAAGTCGCATCGTGAATTCAAAGAGCAGTACGCGAAGTCGGTAGCAGGCCGCGATCCGAACAAACTCATCATGGATGTGACATTAAATTAGCCGGGAATAGTGCGCTAAAGAGCTACTAAAAACGCAAAAAGGTATATAGGAAACGCGGGTGAAACACACATTTGTGCATCACCCGCGTTCATTTTATGTTACTGTGGATTTACTTTTGAAGCAAACTGATGTGCAGATTTTGATTTTTTGTCAAATCAATTTCCATTGAAACAGGTTCGTAAGAAATTAATTCTACCAGCAATTCATAATTTCCGGGTTTTACATCAGCAATGGAGAATTTACCATCGAGATCGGAGTAATATTTTTTCCCGTTAACCAGAATTGCTGCTCCTGCCAGTGTGTCGTTATTCTTTTCATCTACAACTGATCCTGTCAGTTGCAACGCGTTCACATTTTCAACCAGAGCAACCGACTTGGTTTCTTTAACCTTTTCGTCATTATTATTATCGGTGTTTGTGAAAACAGACACCGAAAGCAATAAAGATGCGGCGAAAACTAAAACAGATTTCATAGCTATGTCTTTATTTGTTCGTTTAACCTGCACAAAGATAGGCACATAATCGGGATAAACCTGTTACGTTTTTATGAAGTTTTTGTTAAGTTTTTATGACGCAGGGACGTTGATCAGTACCTTTTTTCGTCAACCAGTACCCCTTTCTCGTCCCACATCCGCCAGATACCGGTCTTTTTACCGTCGTAGTAATTCATCTCATAACGCTGCGTGCCCAGTTCGTCCCAGATTCGCCAGGTTCCGTGCTTCTTGTCGTTTTTGTACTCCGCTTCCGAGATCAGCTGCCCCGAGATGTCGTAACTTCTCCACAGGCCGTGCAGCTTTCCTTCCTTGTAAGAACGGATCTCCTTGGGTTTTCGATTTTCAAAGTAGACGACATAAGTGCCTTCCGGCACACCATCTCTGATCTGGATCTCCAATCGCAGTGTACCATTGTCGTAATATTCCCGGTAATCACCGGTATAAAGCTCTGTTTGGCCCTTGTCTTTGTAATAAAATCCTCCACTCGAATAAATGACAGGTTCATTGGTCGATTTATTTTGATCCTGTGCCAGAAGTGAACCCACAAGAGCAATGAGGAGGGCTAAAGTAATCATACATTTTTTCATTGTCGGTTGTTGTAAAAGGTAAATCTTATGTTTCAAACAAAAATACGAAATTAAATTAATAAAACGAACTCATATTGAATTAAAAAAAGCCTCTTCAATATTAAATCGGTACAGCTCCTTTAATCTCTGGTCAAATTATAGGTAATTGAAAATTAATATAATATACTTGATTGTGTCGTGTACCATTTGTCTTTTTTAAAGCAATGATATTTAATATCCGCCCTATCCGAATTAATTTAACACTGCGTTGATAATACAAAATCGAAGCTGTATCTTGTAAAATGTCTGTAAACATTTATTCTTTATCGATTTGCTTTAAAAAAATATCCCGCAATGTTTTTCTATTACGGGATATTTTACATTGACTAAAACAAGCTTTTAATTACTTATTGAAACCAAGTCCAAGCAGAAATATCGAGTTTACCTTTTTGGTACGGACCTGTCAATGTAGCGACTGCGCCATCAATCAGTACATTGTCCAGAGGACCGTTATTTGGCATATCTACCTGTTTGGCATATCCTTCCAAATAGACATTGGTCATAGTAGCACCGGACTGTTTTTTGAACTGCAGTGCAATCCCGGAGGGTGCTGATGCATGGGAGTTGATTGCTGTTAAATTGATAATTTTAGGATTCTTGTTCACACCGTCAGCTTCTACAACCGTTGAAAAATTATTGATTGTATGCTTTACATAGGCATTTGTCACAGTACCGTTCCATCCTTCCGTCCAGTCAATGGCATCATCTTCGTTGTTTTCGAGATAAAGATTCTCTGCAGATACTGTTCCTCCAAAAAACTCCACGCCATCGTCGGCTCCGTTGATCACAGCCACATTCTTAATTTCGGTACCCGAACCTACTGCATAAAGGGTTAAACCATTGTATTCCGATTCTGTGTCGATTTTAGCGCCCGATCCTTTGATTACAAGGAAACTGATTTTGCCTGAATTGTCTGCATCATTGGTTCCACCATACTTGAAGTTACCCACCTCGGCAGTAGCATCCACACCGGCAGTGGTGGTCGCCCTGCCGCAGATGG
>JBDKRY010000228.1:0-3660 GCA_039683155.1 Proteiniphilum sp. | reverse complement strand
ATTATACTCCTTTCAACTTACTCCACCCTAAAGATTAAGAACGTAACGCCAGATTCTTAATCCTTTTCCCTGTAGCTACATTTCAGATTACTATTTCACCCCCTACCTGTGAAGGTATGGTTCATTCATTCATTTATATTATAACATATGAATTATTCTATTCCAAAAATACTTGGAACAACCGGAGTCGTTGATTACAAGACAGAAATACTCTCGGGTCTTACCGTAGCGGTAGCACTGGTGCCTGAAGCGATCGCTTTTGCGATGATTGCGGGCTTCTCTCCGCTGACAGGTCTCTACGCTGCTTTCGTCATGGGGCTGGTCACCTCCATCCTGGGAGGTCGCCCCGCGATGATCTCCGGTGCCACTGGAGCTATCGCTGTTATCTTCCTGGGTTTAATCACAGAACTAAAAATGAGCACCCCCGGCATCAGCAGTGAACAGATTATACAATTTGTTTTCGCAACGGTCATACTGGGTGGTCTGTTTCAGATTGCGGCCGGCCTGCTGAAACTGGGTAAGTTCATCCGCCTGGTACCCCATCCCGTGATGTTTGGTTTTGTGAATGGACTGGCCATCATCATCTTTCTGTCTCAGATGCCTAATTTCACCTCCATCGTAGCGGACAACAGCGCATTATCAGGCTTCTTCTCAGGGGGAGGCATCGCTGACAATACGTTGCTGAACAGTGGGTTCACTGAACTAGGCACGATGGTAGGTCTGGTTGTGTTGACCATGCTGATAATCTGGTTTCTTCCCAGGTTCACAAAAGCTGTACCAGCCTCGCTTGTAGCAATTATCGCAGTTTCTGCTCTGGTTTTTCTCTTGGGAATACCCACCACCACCGTTGCAGACACACTGAACCCGGGGGAGACCATCAAAGGTGGTTTTCCAGCTCTCACCATCCCTCAGATTCCGGTGAACTGGCAGACGTTTATGCTCATCCTTCCCTATGCTGGGATACTTGCAGGTGTGGGACTGATAGAGAGCCTTCTCACACTGAACCTTCTTGATGAGGTGACAGAGACGCGAGGAAGTGGAAATAGAGAATGTATTGCCCAGGGTACCGCCAATATCGCCTCCGGCTTCCTCTCGGGCATGGGAGGTTGTGCAATGGTGGGACAGAGTCTGATCAACACCACTTCAGGTGCAAGAACCCGTTTCTCGGGTATCGTTGCATCGATCATGCTGCTGGTGTTTATCATGTTTGGCTCCGGCGTGATTGAGAGGTTACCCATGGCCGGACTGACAGGGGTGATGATCATGGTGGCTGTAGGCACATTCGAGTGGGCCAGCATGCGTACTTTCAAGAAGATGCCGGCATCAGATGTATTCGTTATGTTGCTGGTGACGGTGATCACGGTGGTCACACACAATCTGGCAGTGGCGGTATTGATCGGTATCATCTTCTCGGCGCTGGTCTTCTCGTGGGAGAACGCCAGGCGCATCCGCGCCAGGAAAAGAGTGGACGAGGATGGCCACAAGCACTACGAGATCTATGGACCACTCTTCTTTGGTTAGGTGAAAACTTTTGCCGAGAAATTCACTCCACTTGAAGATCCTGATGAAGTGATAATAGATTTCAAGGAGAGCCGCATCACCGATATGTCGGCTATTGAAGCGGTCAATAATATCACAGCGCGATACCGTAAACAGGGCAAAACAGTGCGTTTGCGACATCTCAGTGACGACTGCAAGTTATTGCTCCGCAATGCGGATGCCATCATCGATGTGAATGTGCTGGAAGATCCAACCTACAAGATCCCGATCAATAATATTAAGAACATCAAGTCAATAAAATAATCACATATGGAAAAAGAGGATCTCAAAAAACTGATTGTTAAAGAGTTTGAGAAGACCCGGCAATTGGTCGGGATGTACAGGGAGAACAGTCAACCTGTTGCTCCGGATGCTGCCATAGGTCGCATTTCACGGATGGATGCCATCAACAATAAGAGTGTCACTGAATCGGCATTGCGCCAGGCAGAATCGAAGCTCAGGTCATTGGAATTTGTATTATCGAACGTGGATCATCCGGGGTTTGGTAAATGCGCCCGTTGCGGCAAAGAGATTCCCCTGGGACGGATATTGGTTCGTCCGGAGAGCACGTTATGTGTAGGATGTTCAAAATAGACAGATTATATGGATACATTATGTCCTTTATGTGAAATGGTTACCGTTACAACATGCACCGTCATCAAAAACCGGAAATACGACAGGTGTGCACAATGCGACGGCATCTTTATGGACAGCGCCTTTCTGCCGGACAGAACGGAAGAGGAGTACCGCTACAAAGAGCATAACAATGATGTGTATGATGACCGCTATCGTGCTTGTGTTTCACCTATTGTAGAGGCCGTTCTTTCGGATTTCACCTCACAAAGCAGAGGATTGGATTTTGGTGCCGGCACAGGACCTGTCATCAGCAAGATGCTTGAAGAAAAGGCTACCAGATCAAACAGTACGATCCCTTCTTTCATGCCGACAGATCGCTGTTGCATGACCATTACGATTATGTGATTGCATGTGAAGTGATTGAGCATTTCCACTATCCGGCAGGTGAATTTCTGTTATTGCGGGGATTACTCAATGAAAATGGCAAACTTTATTGCAGAACATCCATTCTTTATCCTGAACAGGATTTTGAAAAATGGTATTACAAAGACGATCCTACACATGTTTTTTTCTATTCAACAATAACAGCTGAGAAGATCAGAGATCAATTTGGATTCAGGCGAGTTGACATCAACGGCAACCTGATCATATTCAGCGTATAAGATTTTTTTTACAGATAATGCACAGTTGGAGCAAGTTTATACTAAACAATAGATTATTACTCTCATACGGGTTTTTCTTCAATTTTTTCTCTTCGTACGGACAGACTTTCTTTGTTTCTCTCCTTGTACCGTTTTGGATTGTGGAACTACATATCACCAATGCAGAGTTCGGAAGTATGTATGGTCTGGTTTCTGTTGCATCAGCACTGGCTCTGCCCCTGATAGGCAGACAGATTGATTTTATGTCGCTGCGCAGGTTCAGTCTGCTTATCTTCGCCGGACTGATCCTGTCGGTTGCACTTTTGTCGGCAGCAAACAGCTTCCTGCTCCTCCTCACAGGGCTGTTTCTGGTGCGATTTTTCGGGCAGGGGCTGATGACACACACCTCCTCCACCGGAATAGCCAAACTGTTCGATGAAGAAAGAGGTAAAGCACTGGCTTTTACTTCACTAGGCCACCCTTTTGCACAGCTCTTATTGCCTTTTCTTTTTGTTTTACTTACCGGCATTTTCAACTGGCGTTTATCATTTATTCTGCTGGCTCTGCTGTCGCTGATAATAATGCTGCCGTTGATCTTTCACATCTCTCCGGAAGAAGAGAGGAGTGATGATCCATCAAATGGAGCAGAGAAAGAGGGAGGAAGCCACTTTCTCCTCAGTCGCAGGTTCTGGCAGATTGCCCTCAATATATTTGTGATACCATTCCTTAGTACGGCCATCATGCTTTATCAGTACAGGATAGCAGAGAGCAAGGGGTGGGACTCCTCGTGGGTGATCTTCTCCTTCTCCTTCTTTGCTGTTTTCAATGGTCTCTCGATGTTTTTCTCCGGGGGACTAATTGATCGTTTCAGTGGAGTACGGCTCTTTCCATACTACCTGTTGCC
>JBDKRY010000227.1:0-5210 GCA_039683155.1 Proteiniphilum sp. | reverse complement strand
TCGGTAATCCCCGAATCCGGTTCCATGAAGGGATAATCGGTGAAAACTTCATCACCGACTTTTGCCCTGAACGCATCTTCATGCGAGACTGCAGGGGAGAAGGTGCTCGACTCAATGGCAATGCCGGCGATGGCAATGCGTGGCAGCTCTTTTGAAGCGCTGTTGTTTTGGCAACCGATGGATAGGAGCATCAGTAGCACAGGAATGGCAGAAAATATTTTTCTCATAGCAGATATCTTATGTCAGGAGGTTGTTGATGACGTGAATCGTATGGGTGGCGACGAGACAGGCGGTCTCAGTACGAAGCCTTGTCTCACCCAGGCTTACCGGCTCAAAACCGTTCGCAATGGCATTGTTGATCTCCTCTTCACTGAAATCGCCCTCAGGTCCAATCAGGACCAGTGCATTTTCACCTTTTTTGTACAATTGTGCCAGTGGTGTTTTGGGCAGATCATGACAGTGGGCAATAAATTTTCTTCCACTAAATGGAAGTGAAATGATATCCGCAAAGGGAGTCAATTCATCTATGACGGGCAAAAAGGCCTGCAATGACTGCTTCATTGCCGAAATAGCAATCTTTTCCAGGCGGTCTTTTTTCAATTCTCTTCGTTCGGAGTAGCTGCTTAAAAGAGGGGTAAAATGGTCAATACCTATTTCAACAGCCTTTTCCACAAACCATTCGTTTCGTTCCATCTGTTTGGTGGGAGCAAAGGCTGCGTGAAGGTGAAAATTTCTGTTTTTTGCTATCTCTGTTCGGTGCTGAATGCTCACGCTGCAATGTTTTGGGTGTGCTTCCACAAGCATGCATTCATAGAAAAAACCCTGACCGTCGGTCACGGTCAACTTGTCACCTTCCCGCATTCGAAGCACCTTTATGCAGTGTTGCGATTCCTGCACTGGTAGTTGCGGCGACCGCGAGATATCGGGGCAGTAAAAGAGGGTATCTGACATCCTGTTTCGATTCACGATTTGTTCTCTCTGCGGTTAATCTCGTCGCGTAAACGAGTGGCAAGCTCGTAATTCTCTTCATTCACTGCATCCTTAAGCCGATGCCTGAGGGTATCCAGCCGAAGGTTCGACAGTTCTTCCTCCGTCTGTCCCGCCTCTTCATGATGAAACTGTTCAGGAGAACTTGTAGGGGACTGTTCGTCGAAAACGATGGCCATTTTTTGCATGATCTCCTCCGTGGTGTAAATGGGTGAATGTGTACGTATCGCCAAAGCCACCGCATCGGAGGTGCGGGAGTCGATACGGTATTCTTTTCCCTGTTGTTGCAACAGAAGCTCGGCGAAGAAAGCACCATCCTCAAATTTATAGATCAAAACCTCAATTAACACAATACCGAGTTTCTGCCACATGGAGCAGATAAGATCGTGCGACAGTGGCCGGGGAGGTGTAATACCCTCCATGACAATGGCGATGGATTGGGCTTCGGGGGTCCCGATGACGATGGGAAGACGACGGATGCCGGACTCTTCGGCAAAGATGAGTGCGTATGCACCTGCCTGCACCTGACTGAAGGATATTCCCAATATGGATAGTTTTATTTTTTTTGCCACATCGTTATCTTTTTGTCCATAATAACATCAAATATAATAAATGCCGGGAGTCAGGCCAAACTTGTTTGAGCATGTTCCGAGGCGCATTTTATATTTTGTAAATATACTATTTTTTATGCAAATGAAATTCTGAGCGCCATTATTTTTAAAAAATCGCGTTAATTTCGATGGAATGTGACAAAAAAATCTTACCTTTGCACCCGATTACAATACGGTGGTTGTAGCTCAGTTGGTTAGAGCGTCGGATTGTGGTTCCGAAGGTCGCGGGTTCGAGCCCCGTTTTCCACCCAAATCTCACTGAAAGTGAGTATCCATTCTCTATAGACTTGTTTTAGGTGATCACCTGTTTTCTCAATGGGTGATTTTTTTTTGCCCAAAGGTAGATAATTTTAAAAAATGGTTATCTTTGCGGTTAGTCAGTTTATTTGACGTTAACTTGCAATTGAATTCAGTTTACAACATAGTAACAATTATATTTCCTATCATTTATGAACGAAAAATCAATCATGAACAAAGCTGCCGATAATATCAGGATACTTTCGGCTTCGATGGTGGAACGGGCAAAATCGGGACATCCCGGCGGCGCCATGGGTGGAGCAGATTATATCAATGTCCTGTTCTCAGAATTTATGGAGTACGATCCCGAGGACCCGACATGGGAGTCAAGAGACCGTTTTTTTCTTGATCCGGGACACATGTCACCCATGCTCTATTCCGTCCTTTGTTTAAGCGGTAAATTTTCGTTGGATGAGTTAAAAGATTTTCGGCAGTGGGGCAGTCCCACCCCGGGACATCCGGAAATAGATTTGAAAAGGGGTATTGAGAATACGTCCGGTCCGCTGGGGCAAGGGCATGCCTTTGCTGCCGGCGAGGCCATTGCTGCCAAATTTCTTCAAGCCCGTTTGGGAGATGTGGTGGATCATACAATCTACACTTATATTTCTGATGGTGGCGTTCAGGAAGAAATATCACAGGGAGTAGGACGAGTTGCCGGTCATCTTGGATTGAGCAATCTGATCATGTTCTACGATTCCAATGCAATACAGCTGTCAACAACGACCTCTGTAGTTACCAGTGAAGATGTGGCGAAGAAATACGAGGCCTGGAACTGGAAAGTGATCACCATTGACGGCAATAACGTGGATGAGATCCGCAAGGCACTCACAGAGGCCAAAGCAGAGAATGAGAAGCCTACCCTCATCATTGGTAATACCATCATGGGTCGTGGCGCACTGGCAGCGGACTGCAGTTCGTTCGAATGCCGGGTTTCCACCCATGGGCAACCATTGAGCGCTGCGGGAGCCGACTTTGGTCAAACGATCAAAAACCTGGGAGCTGATCCGGAAAACCCCTTTGTGATCTTCCCCGAAGCAAAGGAGCTCTATGAGAAACGTATGCTGGAGCTTAAAGAAATTGTGTCGGCAAAAAAAGCAAAAGAAAGAGAGTGGGCAAAACAAAATCCGGAACTGGCTGAGAAGAAACGTAAATGGTTTTTGCGTGAGCTTCCGGAAATAGATTGGGCTTCCATTCAACAAAAACCCGGAATTGCCACACGTGCCGCTTCTGCCACCGTCTTGGGTGTGCTGGCACAACAGGTAGAAAACATGGTGGTTGCTTCTGCCGATCTCTCTAATTCCGACAAGACTGACGGCTTTTTGAAATATACCAAAGCATTTGCCAAGGGTGATTTTTCAGGTGCCTTCCTGCAGGTGGGTGTCTCTGAATTTACCATGTCGGCCCTGTGCATCGGCATAAGTCTGCATGGCGGTGTAATACCGGCTTGTGGTACTTTTTTCGCTTGCTCCGACTATATGAAACCCTCCATTCGGGTAGCTGCATTGATGGAAACACCGGTCATTTTTATCTGGACCCACGATGCATTCCGCGTGGGCGAAGATGGTCCCACCCATCAGCCTGTGGAACAGGAAGCACAAATACGGCTGTTGGAGAAGCTGCAAAACCACAACGGACAGAATTCCATGCTTGTGCTTCGTCCTGCAGATGCCAACGAAACGACCGTTGCCTGGAAGATGGCGCTCGAGAACTATCATACACCGACCGGCCTGATTCTTTCCCGTCAGAACATCAAAGATCTTCCTGCCCGGGAATCACGCTTCGAAGAAGCACTTCATGCGAATAAAGGTGCTTATATTGTACAGGATGAAGAGAACTACGATGTGATTTTATTGGCTTCGGGATCAGAAGTGGCCACACTGGTCGAAGGGGCTGATTTACTTCGGGCCGACGGGGTAAAAGTGCGCATCGTATCCGTCCCTTCGGAAGGATTATTTCGCTCACAACCCGCTGAATATCAGGAATCCGTATTGCCGAAAGGGAAAAAGAAATTTGGTATGACTGCCGGTCTGCCTGTTACACTTGAAGGGCTTGTGGGTGCCGATGGATCGGTCTGGGGAATGAACTCCTTCGGATTCTCCGCTCCCTACCAGGTACTCGACGAAAAACTGGGATACACGGGCAGCAATGTATATGAACAGGTGAGAAAAATGTTATAATCACTAAAAACCGATTGATATGTCATTATTCGATAATTCAGAAAAGCCTATCGGCATCGGATCCGATCATGCCGGCTTCGACAGAAAGCAGCATATCATTAAAGTGCTGGAGGAACAGGGCATACCTTATAAGGATTTTGGCACCTATTCCTCCGAGAGCACCGACTATCCCGACTATGCGCATCCCCTTGCAAAGGCCGTTGAAAATGGTGAGTGCTACCCGGGAATTGCTATTTGTGGTACCGGTAACGGAATCAACATGACGGTGAACAAGCATCAGGGCGTGCGGGCTGCTTTGTGCTGGAACCCGGAAATAGCTTATTACGCACGGGCGCACAACAATGCCAACATCCTCTCCATCCCCGGTCGTTTTCTGAGCGACGAGGAGATTTACGAGATTTTGGTAACTTTCCTGAACACGCCCTTTGAAGGAGGACGCCACGAAAGGAGGATCAACAAGATACCCTGCGAATAGCTTTATCATGGGTGTATACTGAGACCGGCAATCATCTCCGGTAAATGGAATAATAGTTAATAACCTGAGTGTATGAAGTGGAAGAAACATTACGGAATGCTTCTGTTGTTAATTCTTTTTTTGCAGAGTTGCGAAATGACGGATATGCAATTTGATAACAATCCTCGTGGCAATTTTGATGCACTGTGGACTATTCTCGACCGGAATTACTGCTTCTTTGAATACAAAAATATTGACTGGGATTCTGTTTATACCGACTATAGCGCCCGTATTACGTCGGATATGAATAACGATGCGCTCTTTAAACTCATGGGCGAAATGCTCGCTGAGCTGAAAGACGGGCATGTGAACCTGTCTGCATCGCACGATATCACCCGTTACTGGCAATGGCAGGATGATTATCCGGCCAACTTCGATCCTACCATCCAGAAACATTATCTCGGGAAAGAGACCGATTACAGCAGGGCTTCCGGTATGTGGTACAAGATTCTGGAAGATAATGTGGGCTACCTCTATTACGGCAGTTTTTCGAGTGATGTAGGAGAGGGGAATCTCGATCAGGTATTAAACCGGATGGCGCTCTGTCACGGTCTTATTATTGATGTAAGAAACAACGGCGGTGGAAACCTAACGAATGTGGAGAGAATTACCAGTCGTTTTTTT
>JBDKRY010000226.1:0-6171 GCA_039683155.1 Proteiniphilum sp. | reverse complement strand
TATTGTACTTCTGGGCAATCTTCACCCCGTCCTTCACATGACTGATGATAATGCGTGCACTCTCTTCAAAAGGGAGTCCTGCATGCGGATTCATTCCCGGTGTTTGATTCTCTGTAAAAAAGGCCGGATTCATCATTTTGCCCACATCGTGATACAGCGCCCCGGTCCGTATCAAAGAAGCATTGGCGCCGATTTTTGTCGCCGCTGCCATTCCCAGGTTAGATATCTGCAGCGAGTGCTGGAAGGTGCCGGGTGCTTTTTCAGAGAGTTCTTTCAGTAACGGCTTGTTGATATTGGACAGTTCCACCAGGGTCACCCCTGAAATAAAACCGAATGATTTTTCCACCAGATATACCAGCGAGTAGGAGAACATGATAAAAATGAAGTTGATCAGGAAATAAATGAGAATTACCCAGTCGGCATCCTTCAGATTTCCCTCCTGATACAGGATCAGTCCGAGATAGACCAGGATGTAGGTGAGCAGAATAAAGAAAGAGCTTCGTATCAATTGGGAGCGTTCCGACAATTCTTTCAGCATAAGTATGGAAGCCATGGCTGCCACTATCTGAATTACAATGAATTCAAACGGAAAAGAAACCATGAGCGAACTCAGTATGATGGTGATGAGGCTGGCAAACAGCGCTGTTCTGGAATCGATAAACGTTCTGATAAGTATGGTGACAATGGCGTAGGGGATAATATAAACGCTAAAGAGATCAAATCTGACGGTGATGGCCGTGAGCACCAAAAAAATAACGATCAGCAGCACCATGAAAGCCACATGTTTCCGGTTGCGGTATTCATTTGGGCGGAAGTAAAGCAGATAAAGATAAAAAGAAGCGAACATGAGTGAGATCAGCAGCAGTTGACCCAGGATGATCCAGCTGTTTCCGGAGGTGCCGCCACTCCGTTCTTCCGTGACACGTTTCAGGGAGGAGAGAATATTGTATGTCCTTGCATCCACAATTTCTCCCTGGTCAATAATACGCTGCCCCTGCTGTACCATCCCCCGGCTGATGTCGACCTGCTGGATAAACTCATTCTTTGCTTTTTCCGATGTCGCGGCATCGTAGATGACGTTCTCGCGGATGTAGTCGTTGATATTGGCCGCTTTCACCATCTCAGCATCCATCGACGCTGGCAAATCTTCAAGCACTTTTTGGTATGCGGAGCGGATGGTGTGGAAAGATTCAATCTTCTTAGATGTTGCCATATTTCCCTCCTTGATCCGCAGTCTTCCCGTAGCAGAAGCTGCAATGCGGTCATAGTCCTCGGAACGCATGATCCCATTCTTATAGACCTCCTGCAGCTTGTTACGGATGTACAACTTGTAGTTTGCCGGCAACTCTGCCAGCCTCTCTTTCAGGTTCACATCCGCATCAAAATCGGCAAGCGCATTTTTCTGCACCTCTTCGTTGATCTCAAAATAGGGTTCGTAAAACTGCAGGATACTGTCCTGTTCCGCCTTCAACTCGTCAGCCGGTTTGTAGATAGGAAAATCGAAGGGTGCCGTGAGCAGCCCATACTGCCAGGGTCTGCCCTCATTGAAGGAGTATTTGAAGCTTCCCTGGCGGGGGAAAATATAGGTGATGAGAAGTATCGCTGCCATAAAAACCATCGGAACAAATACTTTTGTCCTGATTCTTATTTTTTTTTGTTTCGAAGGGTTTGCGTTCATACCTCTGCTGGTTGGAGTCGTTCAATCTCTTAAAACAAATAAACGGATGAAAAGTTTGCAGAACAGGTCTCTTCTTGCTTATTATGCATCGGTATGCCACTGAATGACATTTTTTTTTCAGCATTCCAACTGAATCAATTACTTTTGCACTGCACTAAATTATGCGCATGCCCGGCATGTAATGCGTTCAATATACATTAGAAAAAATGCAGGAGAGAAAGTCATGTTCTGAAGTTGACCTGGTTTATCTTTGGGTTGATGGTAATGATCCTGAGTGGCTTGCGAAGAAGCAGCTGGTTGCCGGTAAGGAAATCGATCATTCCGAGACGAACAACAAGGGGCGTTATATCAACAATGATGAACTGAAGTATTCCCTTCGCTCTGTGGAACGTTGTGTTCCATGGGTTAGGAAGATCTTTATCGTGACAGATAATCAGTGTCCTGAATGGCTGGATAGAGATCATCCGAAGATCAGGGTGGTAGACCACAGGGAGATCATGCCGGAGGAAGCGCTTCCTTGTTTCAATTCCAGTGTGATTGAGTATTTTCTCTACCGCATACCGGGTCTGGCAGATCGTTTCCTTTTTGCAAATGATGACATGTTCTTCAATCGAGCGCTCTCACCGGAGTTTTTCTTCAGTGAGCCGGGGATTCCCTATGTCCGGTTAAAAAAGAAATTCCTCGGGAAATGGCATTACCCGCTAAAACGTGTTATACGCAAAAAATTGGGACAGTATATCTCCAAGGTACTCGAAGGAGCCACTTTTGTGGAGCAGAAGTTTGGTGTTTTTTATGCAGGCATACCGCACCACAACGTGGATGCTTATGTAACCGAAGACTACCGTTATGCGGTTGAACAAGTTTTTAAGGAGCAGGTAAACGCTTCACTTCAGAGCCATGTGAGGCAGTACGGTGATCTGCATCGTTCGGCATTCTCCTATTATGCGCTGGCCACAGGAAAAGCGCAGCTGAAGTATGTTGGCAGAAAAGAGTCGTTGCGATTGAATATCTACAGGCGGAAATTTATGAAGCGGTTGAGAAGATACAATCCGGCACTGTTCTGCCTGAATGACAGTCAACGTGTCAGTGATGCAGATCGTGCGATGATCAAACCTTTTCTGGAAGAACTCTTTCCGGAAAAATCATCTTTTGAAAAATAGCAGATCAGTCTGTTTACAGCTCGAAGGCCGATTTTTCCGGCAGAATAGACTGGAAGGCCTTCTCCAGTTCCTGCATCACTTTGCTGTAGTTGCGTATGTGGGCGTTGTCGTTCAGGCAGACCAGCTTGTAACGTTGTTCGTAGATTGCCCGAATAGCCTGTTTTGATCTGAGCACCAGCGGGAACATCCTGGTATCGCTGTAGGTGTTGTAGGGGACGAAGTTAGAGCGGCAGATCTGCCAGGTGCGGAACAGCTCCTGGGTATAATCGTCCGGGCTGCGGAAGCGATTCTGCGATGCTTTCGCCAGCTCCTCGCCGGCATAGTCCCACACCTCCTCGAAGGTCGATTTGAGATAAGGCTGTGCATTGTGTGGCGTGACGAGTGTGACAAACTTGCCGTAGGGTTTCATCAGGTGGGTGAGCCTGCTTTTCTTCCCGTAGGAGGGATGGAACCATTTGTCATGGTCGCGTTGCATCACCTCTCGTTTGTTGAATCGCTCATTGATGATCCGGATGTTGTTCTTCAAACATTTCGACCATAGCCCCCTGCCGGAATTGTAACGGAAAGCGGCGATGTCATTTGGTATGCCGTTCGTGAAGAATCGTTCCTGCGGGAGATGGTTGATGATGAAGAAGTCGTCGTTGAAATAGACAAAATGCTCCGCAAGGTCCGGTATTCGGTGCAGGTAGATCTCGATAAGTGATGAGTTGAATACCGGTAAATAGTTCTGCGGGATGTAATCGGAGTGGTTTACCAGCGAGAGCTTGGGGTGGTCAGCGTTGAGCCATTCCGGCTTCTGACCGCAGGTGACAAAATGGATCTTGCGCACCCAGGGTGCAAATTGCTCCACCCCCCTGAACCAGTACTTCAGAAAGCCGTAATCCCTGAAACGAGCTTCAGATACCTCATTTCGTCTGTTGTCAATCTTGCCCGACCAGTTGGCAAAATCGGCTTTCCAGTTCGGATCGTCCATGTCGACCCAGGTGATCACAAAATCAATGTCCATCATACCATTTGGTCAAAAGTTACAGATTATTAGGAGAGGCGGTCGACCGCTTTTTTCAGTCGGCGGATGGTCTCCTCTTTTCCTATCAGCTCCGTGATTTGGAACATGTGGGGCCCTTTGCCGGCACCTACCACTGCCAGCCGGAACGCATTCATCACGTTGCCGGTATGGTAGCCGTTGCGCTGGATCCAATCCATCACTATTGACTCCTGCGCGGCAGCGGAGAAGTCATCCATCCCCTCAAACAATGCGGCCAGCTCTTTCATCTGTGCCGGTGTCTCCTCTTTCCATCGTTTGCGTACTGTTTTCTCTTCGTAGCTCACGGGAGCCTCAAAGAAATAAGCGGACTGATCCCATAATTCTTTCACAAAATAGATGCGGTCTTTCACCAAGGCGACCACCCTGGCCACTTTCTCCGGGGAAGCGGAGACCCCTTTTTCCCGGAGCAACGGCATGAAAAGATCAGCCAGGGCGCTGTCCGGCATTCGAAGGATGTATTGATGGTTAAACCATTTTGCTTTTTCCACATCGAATTTGGCACCGCTCTTGCTGCAGCGCTCAAAGGAGAAAGCTGCCGTAAGCTCTTCAAGGGTGAAGATCTCCTGCTCCGTGCCGGGGTTCCACCCCAGGAATGCCAGAAAGTTGATAACCGCTTCCGGCAGGTAACCACTCTCGCGGTAGCCCTGTGAGCGTTCACCACTGCCGGGGTCACGCCACTCCAGCGGGAAGACGGGGAAGCCGAGCCGATCGCCGTCACGCTTGCTGAGCTTGCCGTTCCCTTCCGGCTTGAGCAGCAGGGGAAGGTGCGCAAAGCCGGGCATGCTATCCTCCCAGCCGAGGCTCTGGTAGAGCCATACGTGGAGAGGTGCCGAGGGAAGCCACTCCTCACCGCGGATGACGTGTGTGATTTCCATCAGATGATCGTCTACCACGTTTGCCAGATGATAGGTGGGCAGCTCATCCGAAGATTTGTATATCACTTTGTCGTCGAGTATCGATGAGTTGATCACCACGTCGCCACGAATCATGTCATGCACGGTAATGTCGTGATTGGGATCAATTTTTATACGGACCACATATTGCGCTCCCCGGGCGATGAGTGACTGCGTGTCATCTGCCGTTAGTGTGAGGGAATTGCGCATCCGATCTCTCGTGGATGCATCATATTGAAAATTGGAGATTTCAGCCCGTCGGGCATCCAACTCCTCCGGCGTGTCAAAAGCGATGTAGGCTGCCCCCTTTTCCAGTAGCTTTTGTACGTATTGCTTGTAAATTTCTTTGCGTTGCGACTGTTTGTAGGGTCCGTAGTTACCTCCGTTGCGGGGGCTTTCATCGAAAGAGAGTCCCAGCCAGTCGAAGGTCTCCTGGATATACTCCTCGGCACCCGGAACAAATCGTGCGGAGTCAGTATCTTCTATGCGCAGGATGAAAGATCCTCCGTTTTGCCGTGCGAAGAGGTAATTTTACAGGGCGGTGCGCACACCACCAATATGGAGCGGCCCGGTCGGACTGGGAGCAAAGCGTACTCTGGGCTTTTGTTGCATCTGGGTTTTTCTATCTTAATCTGCCCCGGCAGCTACCTCTCACAGAGGATTCGTTTGACTGTCGGCTGTTGTGAAGCAGTTGTTGTTACAATCTGCAAATATACGGAAAAAGGTTCGGTCATCCAGCTTCTGTGGTGTCAAAAATGTGAAGGATGGCGGCAATAAGCTGTCAGATTAGAATCAGGAACCAGGAACCAGGAATCAGGAACCAAGAACCAAGAACCAAGAACCAAGAAACAAGAAACAAGAACCAAGAACCAGGAAACAAGAACCAAGAACCAGGAACCAAGAACCAAGAACCAAGAACCAAGAACCAAGAACCAAGAACCAAGAATCAGGAACCAGGACTCAGGAATCAGGAACCAGGAACCAGGACTCAGGAACCAGGAATCAAGAACTATGAACCTGTGTCAATTTTTCTGAGTATCAGCCGTGATTCGTTTCCCATGTTGAAAAGCAGGTCGACGATGCTCAGGTCAGGGATGAAGTCCAGTTTGTCGGCAAACACCTGGTAATAGGGCGGAGTCCGGAATGGAGACCTTCTTTTTGGATGAATCAACTCCCTGAAATCGCCGGTGCCGGGCGTTGGGTGAGCAATATAGTTGTCGGTGAAAGTTACCGCTGTCTCAATGCCGATCAGCCGGCAAATGAGCTGCCGCAGTTGTTCGTTGAAGTCGAGCAGGAAATCGAATCTTTTCTCGAAAAAAGGGCGCAAATCCTCTTCGTAATAGCGGAAGTAGGGAGTGGAGTTGTAGGCAGAGAGGATGGCGTTCCAGTGCAGAT
>JBDKRY010000225.1:0-6012 GCA_039683155.1 Proteiniphilum sp. | reverse complement strand
GGGTTCGCAGTTCCTGAATCGCATTTTCTTTGGCTACGATTTCATTTTCACGTTTGGTCTTTTCATCTCCGGCCAGAAATACCATGTCGGCCTGATATTTTTTATACATGGCGTTCACTGTTTCCACCGCTTCATCCACTTCACTTTGCCATTGTTTGGACAAAGTTTCCAGATGCTTATTGGCACTTTCATACGCAGGGATCCGCTCCAGGATATACTCCATATCGATCAATGCATATTTTTGGGCGTAGGTGGTTCCCATCGTTAACGCCATCAATAAACCGCTTAAAATAAGTGTCTTTTTCATACGATAATATTTTATTCTTTTACATTAAGGTCGTATGGAACTCGCAATTATCATGTACTTGTGTGAAAAACATGTTCATGCTCGTTTCATACGATAATTTTATTTTTCTCATTATTGTGTATGTAACCCGCAAGCAGGTCAATCTATTACAAGCTTATTTTTTTTTTGTACATGCTGTTATGTAAGACGGTTTCCTGCGTGAAACGTTTACAGGAGCCTCTATAAAGTTTGTTAAATGCCAAATGATCCCCCGTAAACCAGCATACCTGAAATGAAGTCTTTGTCTTTGAGAATGGCTCTTCCTGCGTTCCCGTTAGAATTCCTGTCCGATGATAAAGTGGAACTGGCTCCCGCCACGTTGTCTGCTGCCGCTACCATAAACGGTGTCAAACCCGTATGCCCAGTCAATACCCTTCAAGCCGATCATTGGCAGGAAGATACGTGCTCCCACGCCGGCAGAACGTTTTAAATCGAAAGGATTCAAATCTTTCACATTATACCATGCGTTTCCTGCTTCCAGGAAGGCTACCCCATAGATAGTGGAATTGGGTTCCAATATAAAAGGATAGCGAACTTCTACTCCCAGACGGGTGTAAGCACGTGCCTGGGTGGCGATGGAGTTGTTTTCATATCCCCTCAATGCCACATTTTCGGTCGCAAAAGAACTGGTATAACCGCTCATACCGTCACCTCCCACGTCGAAAGTTTCAAAGGGAGTCAGTTTGTTTTTGTTATAATGCCCAAGGACACCAAATTCCACACGCGTGGCCATCACGGGCGTACGGGTTACCGTGGAAGGCGTGAGCGGCGTGAAGGTGCGGATTTTGAGTTTCCACTTGTGATATTCGTTCCACTTGTATTTACCCGGATCATTGTATGCCATGGTTGCATAGTCATTCCCGTCCCACAGGGAGAAGGGAGGAGTAGCACTCACACTCAGGGTGAATTGTGATCCTGTGCGCGTATAGATGGGATTATCGGTAGATATGCGCGACAAGGTGAGACCGAAAGTGATGCTGTTGCTCACTCCCGTTTGAAACGGGAACTGATTATAAGACCAGTTCTTCAGATCGTAGCGCTGGTATCCTAGCTCTGCCATGAACTGAAAGTAATCGTCGGGCCATTCGAGACGCTTTCCGTATCCCACCGAAAGCCCTATCATGCTGAACACCTGATCCGGATCATAGGCATATTCTGACATATCCTGGTATCCATATCCGCCATAGCCGCCATATCCACCATATCCTCCGTAACCGGGATAGCCGCCATAGCCGTACATATAAGGATTGGCATAGCTATTTTGGGAATAATAGTCGGTATTCAACCCCGTGTATCTTGAGTAATAAGCATTCAATGACAGGTTGTTGGGTCTTTTTCCACCAAACCAGGGCTCAATAAACTGGAATTGATAGGATTGATAGTAACGACCGTTTGTTTGGGCGCTCAGTACCAGCGTTTGTCCCTCTCCCTGAGGAATAATGCCTCTGTGCATGGAAGGATTCAGCAGGTTCTGCAGCGAGAAATTATTCAGGCGCAGGCTCAGTTTGCCCACCAGGCCGGTCACACCCCAGCCGGCAGAGAACTCAATCTGGTCGTTTCCTTTCGATGTCAGCGGATAGGTAATATCTACCGTTCCGTCTTCGGGATTGGGATTGATTCCCTGTGAGATATCGGCTGAGAGCGCTTCGGGGTCGAAGTGACCGGTCTGTGCAATTTCACGTACCGAACGCAGCAGATCCTCCTTGCTGAATACCGCTCCCGGTTTGGTACGCAATTCCCTTCTGATCACATCTTCATACAAGCGGTCGTTCCCCTGTATAATCACCCTCTTGATGGTTGCCTTGGGTCCCTCTGTCACCCGTAACTCCAGATCCACAGAATCATTTTCTATATTGATCTCAACGGGGTCGATGTTGGAGAACAGATATCCGTTGTTCTGGTACAGATTCACGGCTGCATCTTCATCTGAGATCAACCTTTCCTGCAGCTTCTTTTGGTTGTAGATGTCGCCGGAAGCCATGTTCAAAAGCTGACCCAGCTGGGCGGAGGGGTACTGTGTATTGCCTACCCAGTTGATGGAACGGATGTGATATTGGGGTCCTTCTTCTACGAGCAACTCAATATTGACAGTTTTTTCATCGTGTTTGAACACTGTGTCACGGAGAATCTCCGCATCACGGTATCCTTTTTCCTGATATAGGCTGATGATATTTTTCTTATCGGCCTCATAAAGGTCTTCCACAAACTTCTTTGCACGGAAAATATTTCTGATCTTTCCCTTCTCATTGGTCTTTTTCATCGCCCGTTTCAACTGATTGTCGGAGAGAGCTTCGTTCCCTTCTATCACGATGCTGTTTACCTTGAGCTTTTCTTTTTTGTCCACATTGACTTCCAGCACCACCTGGTTTTTCTGGGTGGTATCGGGACGCTGTATGATCCTCACCTCGGCATCTCCAAAACCTTTCTCATCAAAAAAGCTTTTGATGATTGTTTCTGCCCTGTCAATCTGGGGAGGAGTGATCTGGTTGCCTTTCACAAAGCCAATCTTTTTTTCAATGTCTTCCTGCTCACTCTTTTTCATCCCGATATAACGTATGTCGGCTACCCTGGGCCTGTCGGTTAGCCGGATCTCGAGCCAGACACTATCACCCTCTATCTTGGTTTGCAGAATCTTTACGTCTGAAAAGAGACCCTGGCGCCAGAACCGCTTAAGGGCGTTGGTGATATCTTCTCCGGGAATTTGCACCTCTTGACCCTTCGACAGACCGGAGAAACCGACAAGGACGAATTTCTGGTCCTGGTACATCGTCCCCTCTACCCCGGTCACGTCGATATCGGCAATATAATATTTCCTGGGAGGAGCCGTATAGTTGACATTTAGTTCACTCTGGGGGGTAGTGCGCACACTGTCATTGGTCTGCGCCAACAACAATGTTTGTGAAAGTAGGGTGAATAACAAAAGTAAATGAAATGTTTTCTTCAACATTGTGATATTTCTTTTCTCTGACTGTCTTTTGTTCAGTGAGTACCGGTTATTTTTCTAATTCTATCTGTTCACTGATTTTACCGTATCTCCTTTCACGGCACTGATAGTTGAAGATGGCTTCATAAAGCTCATCTTCACCGAAATTGGGCCAAAAGGTCTCCGTAAAATATAACTCAGTGTAAGCGCATTGCCACAACAGAAAATTGCTGATTCGTTGCTCTCCTCCTGTCCGTATCAAAAGGTCGGGATCGGGATAGTCACTGGTGGTAAGATACTTACTGATGGTTTCTTCGTTGATATCTTCTTCCTGCAAAACACCTTTGATTACATCACCGGTTATTCTCCGCGTAGCTTCTGTCAGCTCCCATTTTGAGGACTAGCTTAAAGCGATCACCAGTTTGAGATTCCTGCCTCCGGCTGTTTCGCGGATACATGCTTCGAGTGCTTCCCTGACATTTACAGGCAGGCGACTCCTATCGCCGATAGACGCAATGCTTACTCCGTTTTTTTTCAGATCGTCGGTCTCTCTGGCAATGGCATATGCCATCAAATCCATTAACCCGCTTACCTCTTCCGCGGGACGATGCCAATTCTCTGTGGAAAATGCATACAGAGTGAGGTATTGAACCGATGCTTTGATGGCGGCTTCCACCACTCTCTTGACGGCTCTTACACCTTCCTTGTGCCCTTCGGCTCTTTCCAATTCTCTGGCTTTAGCCCAGCGCCCGTTCCCATCCATGATGATGGCTATATGGGAGGGAATACGACGATGATCAAGTTTGTCAAATAGCGACATCTTTCTTACGGTTAAGAAGTTAGTTGCCGTGACAGGGATCTTCTCTCCTTCCGAAGTCCCATGTAAGGCAAATCGTTGTGATTGAATACCAATCCCGGTTTTTGATAAGGCTGCTTCCGATGCCGTAGGGTTCGTTTAAATCCCACGCCTGCGCTTTTTGCGTCACATCGAAATCGTCACCAAACAGTTTCCGGATTGAGCACTCGACGGCGATATTCAATCTGTTTTTTAATTTATACTTCAATCCCACACCAAAAGGCATGTTCAGACCCATATAGTCATTCTCACCTGGAGCATAAGTGACCCCGGCACCGACAAACAGATAGGGTGTATAAGGTTTCGTTCCTGTATACCCGTATTTGTCGCTGTATGGGAGAAAGTTAAACTCCGCCTGGCTGCCCACTTCTGCAAAAGTACGACGAAAAGATGCCTGCTGCCCAAACGGAAAAACGTTCCCCGAATCCTGGGTGTCTCCCGAAATATGCCCTGCCAGCAGGTTCACTTTCAAAGCCCAATGGAAGGTGATGTTATACCGGAAAAGAAAGCCGGCAGTAATGCCCGGATGAAGCATGACCTTCGTCTTATTGGCATCACCCATGTAGGATGAAATCCCTGCGACACCTCCTGTCTCGTATTTATACTCCTGCGCACGGAGGTCGGCAGTTACCAGTGAAAGTGCTGCTATCACAGAAACAAGTACAGGTCTCTTTGAAATTTTCATTCTTCAGTCCCGTTTTGATATGACTGTTTCTATGCTAACGGACAATCAGGCCGGAAATTATCCCATGTACAATGAAAAATGTCTGCCTCGTTTAATTGGCTGCGAATTTATTGAGCCTGCCTCTCCATACATCCGCGATTTGCGTCTGCGTGACTGATATTCCGCCGAATATCCATATATAATTTGCTGCATCGGTGATAACCGATGCATTTATCCTTTGACTGAATTCAGCTGGGAATGACTGATTCTCTGCTACCTGAACCCAATCCAATCCAAAATTTTCCGAATACAGCAGTGTATTTTTTCCGGAAGAGGTAATCATCAGATAGGGTTTGTTGTCATAAAAAAACAGGCTGCTCCCGTTCACAGAAACTGTAGCCGGTTTCCTTGAAAGAATATGGTTGATGTTTCCGTCTTTCTCCTGTAAAATCCAGATGTCGGTGTTGGGCATATTATCGATGGTGGTTCCTCCCGACAAAAGAATGTATTTGATGGAATAGGAGGTGGATGCATCCACTTTAGTGGCGGAAAAATCTTTAACCGGCAAACTTGCAGGCAGCTTATTCAAGGGTTTCAAAACTGTGAAATCATCCGTCTCCACGAAGGTAAGTTCGCCATTGATCTCTACCGCCGCAAGGATACCGCCGTTTGTTGCCAATGGCAGCTCTCCGTAGATTGCTTTTACCGGGTATTGGGTGGATACAGGGCTCCAGTTGACTCCGTCAGCCGATTTATAGACCGTGCCGGTCGTTATGTCAAGGCCAAAAGCAGCATCGTTGGTCGCTACCAGCGAAGGGAGATAAAGGGTGGGGGGCATTCCGGTCAGGTTGGCATTACTCCAACTGGTCCCATCGGAGGCATTCGTAACCATCGCATTTATTGCGGAACCTGACTTGTAATACGTGATAAATTGATTTTTGAAAGTGATTGTTTTCTGAGATTCCGCCGATGTGGGAAGATAACCTGTATTTCTCTGTTCCCAGGTGAGTTTATAGGGATCCTCCTGGTAGATGTTCAATGCAAAATCATAGGTTTTCTGGGTTATTCCATCTGCCGCTGTTGTGATGATCCGTTTTAGCCTGTACACGGCTACCGAATCAGATGATACCCAGTAGTAGGTGCTGTCTGGATACAGCTGAAGCTGTACCAGCGTATAGGGGTTGTAAGTGCTGAAGCCTGTAATGCGTAAAAGCACACTGTCC
>JBDKRY010000224.1:0-15672 GCA_039683155.1 Proteiniphilum sp. | reverse complement strand
ACCTCTCCGATTCGGCCATTGAGATGATGCTTGCACATTACTGCGGCAATGAATACCAGTTGGACAATGCTGCAGCGAAAAAGGAGAAAATGCTTACCGGCCTCGATCGTTTTATCTATGCGCTCTCCAGGGCTTCTGCCGGCAGTTTTGCCGGTATTACGGAGCGATTTATACAACGTACCCCGGTCATCAGAAAAGCAAAAGAATCCATATCAAGTATCTGGGATGATCATGTGGAAATCCAAAACGGTGACGGAAAAAAACCAATATATGGAACAGCGAATGATCTCCGGCTGACAGTTAAGATGAAGCCTGTGATGTCTATACCGGCTCAGGCTCACCGTGCAGAGGAAAAGCCGCTCTATCTCTCCGGATCGTTGTGGAACAGTAAAAGCGCTGCCGGTGAAGCGGGGAATTAATATAAATCATTAAACATTTTCATTCTCTCTATTAAGTGGCTGCTTTCTACATTTAAGCCACAGGGTTCAGCCCGCAAGTGATTGTAGGCTGTTTTCTTTTCATGTCGCTGAATCGCTCTTTTTGCAGGGGATCATTTTCTCAAAATTTTACAAAACTAATGAACCAAATCTCGAAAGTGAACGATAGATTTCCTACCTTTGTACTCCTCTTAAAAAATAACGTTTCTAAAAGGCAAAAATGTCACAAAAAATTCAAACAGCCCTCATTTCGGTTTATCATAAGGAGGGTTTAGAAGAAATACTTCAGGAGCTAAACAATTTATACATCAAATTTATTTCTACGGGTGGAACACGGGAATTTATCCAATCGTTGGGTTACGAGTGTGAAGCAGTGGAAGATGTGAGCGGATATCCCTCCATCCTGGGGGGGAGGGTGAAGACACTTCATCCCAAGATTTTTGGCGGGATCCTCTATCGGCGGGATAATGAATCTGATAAAAAACAGGTAAAATCATACGATATCCCTTCTATCGACCTGGTGATTGTCGATTTATACCCTTTTGAGGAAACTGTAGCCGCAGGAGGTGAAGAGCAGGAGATCATAGAAAAAATAGATATAGGTGGCATTTCTCTTATCCGTGGTGCTGCCAAGAATTATAAGGATGTGCTCGTTGTAGCCTCCAGACATCAATACAAACCCCTGCTTAACCTGTTGAAAGAAAAACAGGGCATTACTACCGTGGAAGAGCGTCGTTGGTTTGCGAAAGAGGCTTTTAAGGTATCTTCCGCCTATGATTCCGCTATTTTCGGCTATTTCGATCAAGATGAGCGGTCGGCTTTCCGCCTGGCATTGAGCGACGGAAAACAACTCCGTTATGGTGAAAATCCGCATCAGAAAGGGATGTTCTATGGTAATTTCGAGGAAATATTCGAACAGCTTCATGGCAAAGAAATTTCCTATAACAATCTCCTCGATATCGATGCAGCGGTTTCCCTAATCTCCGATTTTAATGAAACGGCGCTGGCTATTCTCAAGCATAACAACGCCTGTGGCATGGCCTGTCGCCCAACTGTGAAAGAGGCCTGGGAAGCTGCTCTGGCCGCCGACCCGGTTTCGGCCTTTGGGGGTATTGTAGTAACAAACAGACCGGTAGACCGGGATGCTGCAAAGGCTATTCATGAGATCTTTTTTGAAGTGATGATCGCTCCCGCATACGATAAAGAGGCGCTCGATATTTTGTTTCAAAAGAAAAATCGTATAATTTTGGTGCTGAAATCAGCGGAGAAAGCTACCCGGAAGATACAGTACCGTTCTGTATTGAATGGTGCGCTGGTGCAGGACAAAAACATGAGCGTGCAAAGTGCGGGCGATTTACAGGTAGTGACCGAAAAGGCTCCCGATGCTGATGAAACGGAAGACCTGCTGTTTGCCAATATATTGGTAAAACATACCAAGTCGAACGCGATTGTATTGGCGAAAAATAAACAGCTTATTGCCAGCGGTACAGGACAAACATCAAGGGTGGATGCCCTGAAGCAGGCGATAGAAAAAGCGGCTGCTTTTCACTTCGATCTCCGGGGAGCGGTCATGGCCAGTGATGCGTTTTTTCCTTTCCCCGACTGTGTGCAAATAGCGCACCAGGCAGGTGTTGCAGCTATTATTCAGCCGGGTGGTTCCATCCGCGATGCCGAATCGATAGCATACTGTAACCAACATGGCGTCTCCATGGTGACAACCGGAGTGAGACACTTCAAACACTAAAAGCTAAAAGCTGATAACTGTAACTGATAACTGATAACTTATATAATATGGGCTTATTTTCATTTACGCAGGAGTTGGCGATGGACCTGGGTACAGCTAATTCCGTGATAGTGGACAATGCGGGAAAGATACTTCTGGATGAACCCTCCATCGTGGCATTGGATCGCAAAACAGACAAAATGATTGCTTTGGGTGAGAAAGCAAGACAGATGCATGGAAAAACCCATGAAAATATACGCACGGTAAGACCGTTGAGAGATGGGGTGATAGCCGATTTTAATGCTGCGGAACAGATGATTCGCGGAATGATTAAAATGGCCAACAAAAACAGAGGCGGATTATTCTCTCCCTCACTGCGTGTTGTAATCTGCATTCCTTCCGGGAGTACGGAGGTGGAAATTCGTGCCGTGCGCGACTCGGCAGAACATGCCGGAGGACGTGATGTGTACATGATCTTTGAGCCTATGGCCGCCGCACTGGGAATAGGTCTCGACGTGGAAGCACCCGAAGGAAACATGATCGTGGATATAGGCGGTGGCACCACAGAGATTGCGGTGATCTCACTGGGCGGTATTGTGTGCAACAAATCGATCAAAATTGCCGGCGATGATTTTACCGAAGACATTCAGGATTATATGGGACGTCAGCACAATATCAAGGTGGGGGACCGAACAGCAGAACAGATTAAGTTCAACGTTGGCTCGGTACTTACCGAACTGGAGGATGCTCCGGAGGATTTTGTGGTACATGGACCTAACCGGATGACTTCTCTGCCGATGGATGTTCCCGTATCCTATCAGGAGGTCGCCCATTGCATCGAAAAATCGGTATCGAAAGTCGATTCAGCCGTATTGAGTGCGTTGGAACAGACACCTCCGGAGTTGTATGCCGATATTGTGCGCAATGGCATCTACCTGACGGGTGGCGGTGCATTGTTGCGCGGTCTCGACAAACGATTGACGGATAAGATTGGTATTCCGTTCAAGGTGGTGGATGATCCGTTGCATATGGTGGCAAAGGGAACCAGCATAGCACTGAGGAATATCGACAAATTTGCCTTTTTGATGCGGTAATCACGTTCGGCTTTTAGTATTGAGTTATTGGCTTAAATCACAGACAATGGCAGGCTTGCATGCGAAATCTTTTCAACTTCATCCTCCGAAACAGTCACTGGCTGGTTGCAATATTGCTTGTTGCTTTCAGTTTCTATCTTGTTTTTGCGCATAATTCATACCAGCGAAGTGTCTATCTTACTTCTGCCAATAGTGTGGTGGGATGGTTTTATGCGGCGACCAATAATGCAACATCGTTCTTTCATCTGAAAAAGAACAATGCACAGCTATTGGAAAGAAATGCGGAGTTGGAAAAAGAATTCTATGCGCTGAAAGCACATCTGGATAGCCTCCTTGCTCCTGACTCCATGGTTGTGCAAGCATTTGTACGTGATTCCGTAGCGTCACCTCAATTTGATTTTATCCCTGCCGAAGTAGTCAATCTGAGTTTTTCCGGGGTGAATAATTTTATCACGCTCAACAAGGGAGCTGCACATGGTATCAAACCCGATATGGGAGTGATATCTCAGGAGGGGGTTGTGGGCATAGTATCGAATGTCTCTCCCAATTTTTCGGTGGTTATTCCTGTCATCAACCCTAAGTTTAGGTTGAGTGCAAAGTTGAAAAACTCTGAAAATTACGGTTCGGTCTCCTGGGACGGGAAAAATATTCGTCAGGCACAATTGCGGGAGCTTCCCAAACATGAGGTGTTTCAGCAAGGTGATACGGTGCTGACCAGCTTTTCCCGTATCTTCCCCAAAAATCTAATTATTGGTTTCGTGCGCGATAGAGGAGTATCGGGCGACGATAATTTCAATACGTTCAACGTGCAGCTGGCAACCGATTTTTACACGCTGCAGGATGTGTTGGTGATCGCTGATAGGTTATACGAAGAACAGAAAACGCTCGAAGAGACAGTACTGGAATGATATGAAGATAAGTTACCTTTACGAAGTAATATTGTTTGTGCTCCTTATCCTGTTGCAGGTGTTGTTGTTGAACAGGTTAAGCCTGTTCGGTATTGCCACCCCCGTATTGTACGTTTATTTTCTGCTGAAGCTGCCGAGAGGCAAAAACCTCTTTTATGTGATCATCTCCGGTTTCCTGATGGGTTTGATCATTGATATCTTCCTGAACACCCCGGGCATGAATGCGGCAGCAACCACAATTGTGGCTGCATGCAGAAAACCTGTCATGAATCTTTTTTTTGAGAAAGAGGAGTACAATGAGTTTGTTCCGGGCATCTACACCGCAGCAGTGCCATTTCTGAAATTTACCATTCTGATGGTGCTGATACATCTTACATTGCTTTTTTTCATTGAGTCGTTTACGCTTTTTAATCTGATGATTACCCTGCTTCGAATAGTTGCTTCTGCCACCATCTCCATACTTCTTATTTTCGCATTGGATAGTTTCATCTATAAGAGAAAACGCAGTGAACAGATATAACGCTCTGGCTAAAAGAAGATATGTCATTGCCGCAGTGGTGGTGATCATCGGCCTTGTGTATATGGTTCAACTGTTTCATCTGCAGATATTAAGTCCTCAGTATCGCGAATATGCCGATAGCAACGCTTTTCTGCGCAGGTCGCTTTATCCGGCACGTGGAGCTATTTATGACCGAAAAGGGAACCTGCTCGTATACAACCGGCCTACCTACGATGTGATGATGGTTGTGCGGGAAATGGAACAGTTCGATACACTTGATTTCTGCCGTACGCTGAATATCGATATGGAGCACTTCCACACACTGAACGCCGATATGAGAGACCGGCGCAAGAATCCGGGATACTCATCCTACACACCCCAGTTGTTTATGTCGCAGCTCGACGTGAGAGAGTATGGCCTGCTGCAGGAAAAACTCTATAAATTCCCCGGAATATACATCCAGAGCCGAACGGAGCGACAGTACAACTATCCGAATATGGGCCTCATTCTCGGTTATGTGGCCGAGGTGGACAAAAATAAAATGGCTGCCGACCCCTATTATGTGCGGGGAGATTATGTCGGAAAATCGGGCATCGAACTGTCGCACGAGGAGGATCTCCGTGGTGAAAAAGGAGTGGAGATATTGCTCAGAGATGCGCATGGAAGGGTGCAGGGACGTTATGAAGAGGGGAAACAGGACAGAGCACCTGTTTCGGGAAAAGACCTTACACTGGGTATTGATATCGATTTGCAGGCATACGGGGAACTGTTGATGCAAAACAAAGTGGGAAGTATCGTCATGATTGAACCCAAAACAGGTGAAATACTCTGCATGGTGTCGGCACCGACCTATGACCCCGCTCTCCTCACCGGCAAAACGTTCAGTCCGAACTATCGACAGCTGGAAAGCAACCCGTATAAGCCATTGATAAACAGGGCTATCGCTGGAACATACCCGCCCGGATCGACTTTTAAACCGGCACAGGGTCTTATATTTCTGCAGGAAGGTATTATCGATACGGAGACAAGATTTTCCTGTTACGGTGGGTATCCACCCTTGGGAGGCCGTCCCGCCTGTCACGGGCATGCTTCTCCTCTCGCTATTCAGTCCGCACTCTCCACATCATGCAACTCATTCTTCAGTTATGGCTTCAGCGCTATGTTGGGCAAAAGGAGTAAATATACCGGTACCCCGGAAGCTTTTGACGTGTGGCGCGACTACATGGTGAGCATGGGTTTCGGGTATCCGTTGGGAATTGATCTTCCTTCGGAAAAAAGAGGTTTCATCCCAAACAGCAAGTTTTATACAAACGTTTTTAAAACAGATCGCTGGGTGGCCCACAATATCATCTCTATTGCCATCGGACAAGGAGAAATATTGGCTACGCCGTTGCAGATAGCCAATTTGGGAGCCACCATTGCCAACAGAGGACACTTTTATACGCCGCATGTGGTCCGGGAACGGAAAGGAGCTGCCCTGGATCCGGCATTTGCCACGCGGCACGAAACCGGAATCAGCCGGAGGCATTATGAAGTGACCGTCAACGGTATGGCCGATGCGGTCACGATAGGTACCTGTCGGGGAATCAACCTGGCTCCTCTGGTGGAAGTATGCGGGAAGACCGGTACGGCAGAAAACCCCCACGGTGATGATCATTCACTGTTTATGGGTTTCGCCCCGAAAGATGATCCTCAGGTGGCCATCGCTGTGGTGGTGGAAAACGGCAGGTTTGGCGCCACCAACGCGGTACCCATTGCCCGGCTCATGATGCAGAAATTCTTCAAGGGAGAGATCCCCGAGAGCGACAAGTGGCTTGAAACATCCATTATCAACCGGGAGATACTGCCTCATGTATATACGAGAAACCTTCCGGCTGAATAGGGATAATCAGAGATCAGCAGTCAGAAGTCAGCAGCTGGGAGTCAGGAGTCAGATGTCTGAAATCAGTAAATCTGAAATCGATAAATCGATAAATCGACAAATCAATAAATCAATATGGTTTACCAGGGAAGCAGAGAAATCGTGGAAAAAGGAAAAGTAGACTGGACAACAGTCGGCTTTTACCTTCTATTCGTGATGCTCGGATGGCTTAATATCTATGCTGCCAGTTACGATCTGGAGAATGCTACCGGCATGTTCGATCTCTCGGGCAGGGCAGGGATGCAGCTTGTCTGGATAGGCACTTCCCTGCTGCTGGCTTTTGCCTTGCTGAAAATTGACGTGGGATTTTACGAGACCTATGCTTTCCTGTTTTATCTGGCAGGTGTAGGATTATTGCTGCTCACACTGCTTGTTGCCGAAGAGATTAACGGTTCCCGCTCGTGGCTGATCATAGGACCTGTGCGTCTGCAGCCTGCCGAATTTATGAAGTTCACCATTGCCCTGGCACTGGCAAGGGTATTCAACACGTATGGATTTCGTTTAATGGAGCGAAAGAACCTTTTGCTGGTAAGCAGCATCATTTTATTGCCCGTGATGCTGGTCATTGCGCAGAGTGAAACAGGTACGGCATTGGTATATCTGAGTTTTCTTCTGGTACTGTACAGGGAAGGACTTCCGGGAGGGGTTCTCTTTATGGTGATTGCAGCAGTGGTTTACTTTGTGCTGGGAGTTAAATTTTCTGATGTGCAAATAGGCTTCCTTTCAAAAGGAGAATTGATCACGATTATCCTGATCATTCTCTTTGCAGCTGCCATGGTGTGGAATTATATGAAAAGGCAGAATGTGGTGTTCCTCATTCTTCTTCTGGCCGCAGTTACTTTCCTGGCGGCATATGTGGTTTCTCTTTTTTCGGTGCAGATCGATTGGGGAATCACCGCATTGATTGCCTTTTCACTGGTAGCCCTGTACCTGCTTTTTTTGTTTTTCCGGTATCGCAAAAAGCCCTATTTGTACATCCTCCTGTTTATGATCGGCTCTTTTGTTTTTCTCGAATCAGTGGAATATGTATTCTATGATGTGCTGCAACCGCACCAACAGATGCGTATCAAGGTAACGCTGGGCATGGAGCAGGATCTGAGCGGGGCGGGGTATCATGTGGGGCAATCGAAAATAGCCATCGGCTCGGGAGGACTGACGGGTAAAGGTTTTCTTAACGGTACCCAGACAAAACTAAAATTTGTGCCCGAACAGGATACCGATTTTATTTTCTGCACGATAGGGGAAGAACACGGTTTTATCGGTTCCACCCTTATATTGATTTTGTTTATTGCATTTATAATCAGGTTGTTGAGCCTGGCTGAGCGGCAGGCATCTACTTTCGGAAGGGTATACGGTTATGGGGTAGTGAGCGTCTTCATCTTTCACCTGATCGTTAATATCGGGATGGTGATCGGCATTATGCCTGTGATCGGCATCCCGCTGCCTTTCTTCAGCTACGGCGGTTCATCCCTCTGGGGATTCACCATCTTACTCTTCATCTTTCTCCGGATCGATAAAACACGCAAGCGCAACTGATATTGTGTAAACACAACTGATATACAGTGAGCTTACCCCAATTGTCACAATCAGTGTACGCAATTCCTCTTCACCTTGTTTTGGCATGGAGATTTGCCGCTTTCACAAGGACTCGTATGCACAAAACTTCTCTTCATCAAAAATATCTGTGCGTTTGACAGGTATGAAGAAAAATAGTTTAATTTTGTGCTAAATTGATTGATAATGAGCAAAACGGCACTGGGTGAAGCATGTGCATATTGCCGATACAGGAGGTGAGGCAGCGCTGGGATACAAAGCGATGATGAAAGGTAAACCTGTCGTTATTGATGGTCATATGAATAAACCGGCCCCCTTTGGGATTCGTTTCCTGCCAGGAAAATGGGCGACCCGTCTCTCGGCCAAAACAATGCAGCATTTCATTGGCATATGGCTGATGAGCCTTTTTTTTGAAGCAGCAGACGCTCAGACATCGCAGATTTCTGCGGACAGTGTTTCTTTGTACTTCAGTCAGGTGAAAGAAGCCACGCAGAAATATGCCGATCTGTGGGACAGAGATATTTACGGCCCTATCTTACTTGTAGATCCCGAAACACGGCAGGTATATGCGAATGTGGCCGATGAAGAAGGGTTTCTCTCTCCCGGGAACGACATCTACACGGGCACATTGCCCAAAGAGATCACGATTGCCAACACCGATATACCCTGGAACGGCAAACATTGGGCCATGGTAAAACTTCCGTTGCCCCTGCACAGGTTCGATCGTGTGGACCTCATCACGCACGAGTTGTTTCACGCTGCGCAGTCATCACTGGGTTTTGAATTCCGGCGAGAAGAGAACATTCATCTGGACGACAAGGAGGGACGCATCTACCTGCGCCTCGAGATGGCCGCTCTCCGTGAGGCTTTACAAGCTCGCCGGCTGGCCCAGGCAGAGGAGCACCTGCGGAATGCAGTGATTTTCCGGAAATACCGGCATATGCTCTTCAGAGGGTCGGAAACAGCTGAAAACAACCTCGAGCTGATGGAAGGACTGGCCACCTACACCGGACAAATGATGAGCGGGCGCGATAAGTGGGAACTGCGTGATCACCTCCTCACCCGGATAGCAGCATTTGAGCAACTGCCCTCTTTCGTACGCTCCTTCGCCTACGAAACCGTGCCTGTATATGGTTTCTTTCTCTATCAGACAGATAACCACTGGAATAAAAAAATTGACACCGATAGTGATCTTACCGAGTTTTTTTCGGAAGCTTTTGGCATGGAAATGCGAATCCTTCTGCAGACCTATGTAAAACAGGTGGCTGAAGAGTACAATGGGAGAGCTATCGCGGAGGAAGAGCAGAAGAGGGAGATTTCTCACAATGCCCGGCTCGACCTATACCGGGAAAAGTTTTTAGAGGCCCCACATCTGGAGATCCGTCTGGGAGAAATAAACCTTTCGTTCGATCTGCAAAATGTGGTTCCACTCGAAGAGGATGAGGGAATGGTATATCCTTCCATTCAAATCAGCGACAAGTGGGGCATACTCACCGTCAAGGGCGGAGGTGCCCTCCTGAGATCGGACTGGCGCTGGGTGATTGTATCCGAACCACTCGAAATTTACGACGACAGGGTGATTGGCGAAGGTTGGGTTATTGAACTGAATGAGGAATATTTTATTGAAAAAACGGTTACGGGAGATTTTTTGTTGTCGCCGAAAAAATAAACCCAATATTGGATAATAAACGTGATTATGGGAAGATGATTGCTTTCGGGAAAAATGTCCGCCCGATATAAAGAGAAGTTGTTCGGGGAAAATGTAACCGCTTTCTGAGTGGAGATGAAACCTCTTCTCTGATTTTTTTTTAACTTTGCGGCCTAAATTCAAAGAGGTGAGGCGATGAAAAAAATGAGGCGCTTTCTGTCGAAACTGATCCTGTGGTTTTTGATACTCTCTATTGGAGGAGTATTGTTTTTCAGGTTTGTACCGGTTTATTTTACGCCACTCATGGGTATCAGAACGGTGCAATCACTCGTTCAGGGTGAGCCGCCCCGGCTTCATCACCGATGGGTCTCATACAATCAGATTTCAGATCATCTGAAACGTGCCGTGATTGCAGCGGAAGATCAGCGTTTTTATCTCCATCATGGGTTCGACCGCGTGGAAATTGAAAAAGCCATTCACGAGAATAAAACCCGTAAAAGGGCCCGCGGAGCAAGTACCATCTCTCAACAAACAGCGAAGAACCTTTTTCTCTGGCCCCGTTCCTCCTGGTTCAGGAAAGGGTTGGAGGCATATTTTACCGTGCTCATCGAACTGTTATGGCCAAAGGAGCGGATTCTGGAGGTTTACCTCAACAGCATGGAGACCGGAAAAGGAATTTACGGAGCAGAAGCTGTTGCCCGTCTTCATTTTAATACCACCGCCAAAGGATTGTCTGCGTCTCAATCGGCATTGATTGCGGCTACCTTACCCAATCCGCTGGTTTACAGTTCCAAGAATCCATCGGCCTATATGAAAAGACGGCAGGCACATGTCTTGCGTCAGATGCGATACGTGCGTCTGCCGGATGATGAGCGCTAAAAGTAACACGGGTGCTGCCATAAGAAACAGGAGATTAGATTTGGCAAGGAGAAAGAAAATTGCTAATTTTACGCTTCAATAAAGTAACATCCGTGAACGAAGGGGAGAAAAAAGTTGTCGCCAGAATGGTCGCCATTTATTGCCGATCCGCGCATGGCGCTACAGAGCAGCTGTGCGAAGAATGCAATACACTACTGGCATATGCGTTACAGCGATTGGAACGTTGTCCTTACGGAGAAGAGAAACCTACCTGTGCCTCATGCCCCATCCATTGTTACAAAAAGGATATGCGGCAGAAAATTAAAGAGGTGATGCGTACTGCAGGACCACGTATGTTGTTCCTGCATCCGATAGACACCGTGAAGCATTTCCATCAGGAACACCGGCGGAATCGTCATTTTATAGCAAAAACCAAAGCAACCCAAAAAAACTGAATCATTGTCCTTGCTCAATCTTCATAGTGTGATAGCAGATGTGCTTTCCGAGCACAATGAACTGATTCCCGTGCTGAACCGTTTTGGCATACGGATAGGCGTGGGTGATAAAACCGTGGGGGATCTTTGTAAAGAGCATCAACTGAATCCCGATTTCATTCTCACGGTGCTCAACGTTTACCTCGATGCATCCTATCTTCCCGAGGCATCGCTCTCATTGTTTGACGCTGAATTAATCGCCGATTATTTCCGCAATACCGTGGAGAACTACATTCATGACCTGGTTCCCAATATTGAGATTCACCTCAATGCACTGATTGCCACAAGCGGTACCGATAACAAAGAACTGGGAATGCTACGCATCTTGTTTCTGAAGTTTAAGGAAAGGATGACCAATTACCTGCAAACACATGCGGAATATGGCGATGATTTCCCGGACGATCTGCTGCACGATCTGAAGAGTATTCTCATCAAACATCTTTCAGCAGAACATAACCAGAACCTGAGTTATGCCGTTATATATTCCCTCCATTCCTTTGAGAAAGATCTTGCAGCACACAACCGTCTGCTTAACAAGGTGCTGCAGCCCAAGCTCAACGAGCTGGACTCATCGGGAATACAACAACTGCAGGATAATATTTCCAATGAACACGGTATCCAAAAGGAAGATAGCAATCATCAGCTGACCAACCGTGAGACTGAAATTCTAAGGCTTATTGTGAAGGGTTATCTCAACAAAGAGATTGCCGACGAACTGAACATCAGCCACAATACGGTACTTACGCATCGTAAAAATATTATTGCCAAAACAGTTATCAAAACTGTTTCCGGCCTTACTTTCTATTGTATCCGCAACGGTTTGATATCAATGTAGAATATTTATCCTGATATGTATGTTAAAAAATAGTTTTCTTCGTGCCAATCTCACCAATTACGGTGAAGTACTGGAACACAAATATGATTTGGCCATTCTCCCCTGGGGAGCGATTGAACCCCACAACTACCATCTTCCCTATCTGACGGATTGTATCCTCTCTTACGAGATTGCCTGCGACTGTGCCGACAAAGCGTTTACACAGGGTGTTACCTGTATGGTGCTGCCACCGGTGTTGTTTGGCTCACAGAATGCGGGACAGTGGAACAAACCATTTTGCGTGCATACACGGAGCGAAACGCAAAAAGCAATACTTACCGATATCGTGACTTCACTCTATGGGCAGGGTTTCCGGAAACTGGTCATCATCAACGGACACGGTGGGAACACTTTCAAGCCCTATATCCGTGATTTGGTGATGGTTTTTCCCGATTTTCACCTGGTGGTGGCCGACTGGTGGGCGATTGTTCCCACGGATGACTATTTCGCGGAGAAACCCGATGAGCATGCTGGCGAACAGGAGACTTCGGTGATGCTGCACTACCACCCTGAGCTGGTTGCAATGGAGCGGGCAGGAGACGGCATTGTTTCACCATCTCAGATAGGAGCAGTAGACCAAAAAATAGGATGGATGCCCCGCAATTGGGACGAAATTTCATCGGATACCGGTATCGGTAACCCGAAAAAATCGACTGCTGAAAAGGGGAAACGCTACGTGCAGGCTGTCACCGAAAAAATTACGGAACTTCTTATCGATTTAAAAGAGGCACCATAGGCAATTTGTGACTGAGTAAGAACAAATAAGCCGGTGAATACTTTTAAAAGCGCATAAATTATCCTATTTTTGTCTGCTTTCTCTTCAGCCGGCATGGAGCTCTTTGAACACGTACAAGAAGCAGAAGAAAAACATCAAAATAATAATAGTTGTCAATATGAGTAAACAGAGAGAAAAACTTTTCACTGATTTTCCTCCAGTCACCACCGAAGAGTGGATGGAAGTCGTCACCAAAGACCTGAAAGGGGCCGATTTTCAAAAAAGACTGGTGTGGAGAACCAATGAAGGGTTTCATGTGAATCCTTTCTATCGTGCAGAAGATATTGAAGGACTCCCTGCCCTGGAAAACCTGCCGGGGCAATTTCCCTACGTTCGCGGAACCAGAAAGGATAATGTGTGGTATGTGCGTCAGGAGATCGACGTAACCGATTTTGCCGAAGCCAACAAAAAGGCGTTGGCGCTTTTGGAAAGAGGAGTCACCTCTTTTGGTTTCCATTTGCCGAAGAATGCTCTTTCGGCAGAAAATCTGGGGATTCTCCTACAGGGGATAGCACCCGACAAAGTGGAACTGAATTTCCGTACATGCATCTCGCGTACTGCTGAACTGGCCCGACTGGTGGTCGATTATGTACGGGGGCAGAATCTGAATGTGCTGGAATGTTTTGGTTCCATTGAATTTGATCCCTTCAGAAAGATTCTGAAAAAAGGGATAGATGAACCCGATTGGGTAGAAAAGGCAGTGGAAATCGTACAAATCATGGCTCCACTTCCCCGGTACCGTGCCATCTCCGTGACCGGCGACAGAATAAACGATGCCGGGGCATACAGCTATCAGGAACTGGGCTACAGCTTGTCATACGGCAATCAGGTGTTGTTGAAACTGATAGAGAACGGAATTGCTCCCGCTGTGGCTGCAAAAAAAATAAAGTTTAAGTTTGGCGTGGGATCCAACTATTTCATGGAGATTGCCAAATTCAGGGCTGCCCGCTGGTTGTGGGCCGAGATCGTGAATGCATACAAGCCACCCTGTCCGAACGACTGTGACAACAAGGCCGCTGACGGTACCTGCCGTTGCGCAGCAAAAATGAACATACATGCTACGACTTCCCGATTTAACCAAACGTTGTACGACCCGTATGTGAATCTTTTGCGTACACAAACCGAAGCCATGTCGGCCACCCTCGGTGCAGTAGATTCGTTGACGGTGCGTCCCTTTGACGAAGCGTTTGAAACACCCACTTCCTTTGCGGAACGCATTGCCGCGAATCAGCAGCTGTTGTTGAAAGAGGAGTCTCATTTCGATAAGATTACCGATCCCGCTGCGGGCTCTTATTATATAGAAACACTCACTGCTTCACTGGCACAACAGGCATGGAAGCTCTTCCTCGAAACAGAGGAAACCGGTTTCTATGGTGCGTTGAAAGCCGGTACTGTGCAGGATGCCATCAATGCTTCGTCCGATGCCCGTTTCAATGCGGTGGCCAACCGCAAAGAGATATTACTCGGCACCAATCAGTACCCCAATTTCACGGAAACTGCGGCGGAAAAAATTGAAGATAAAGCGTCACATGGTTGCGACTGCGATCATAACGATGGAGCCGCCCCTCTCAGGAAACTCAATGCAAAACGTCTTGCTGATGCATTCAATGAACTGCGGCTGGCAACCGAACAAAGCGGAAAGAGACCCAAAGTGTTTATGCTTACCATCGGCAATCTGGCCATGCGTCTGGCACGCTCGCAATTCTCCAGTAACTTCTTCGCCTCGGCCGGTTACGAACTGATCGATAACCTTGGTTTCAATTCGGTGGAAGAAGGCGTGCAGGCAGCCCGTGAAAAGGAAGCTGATGTGGTGGTGCTTTGTTCAAGTGACGATGAATATATCACCTTTGCCCCTGAAGCATTCAACTTGCTTAAAGGAGGAAAAGAATTGTTTGTGGTGGCTGGTGCACCCGCATGCATGGATGAGCTGAAAGCAGCAGGCATTGAACATTTTATTCACGTACGCAGCAACGTGCTGGAAACACTGAAAATGTTTAACGACAGATTGTTATAGCGTCAAAAATCAAGATCCAAGAATCAAGATCCAAGATGCAAGATTCAAGATTCAAGATGCAAGAATTATTTACAAACTGAAAATTGATTGCAGAAAATTGATTGCAGAAAGCAGAAAGCTGAAAGTTGAAAGTTGAAAGCAGAAAGCAGACAACTGAAAGCTGACAACTGAAAGTAGAAAACTGAGAACTTCGAAACCTCGAAACCTACAAACTAAGAACTGACAACTGAATGATGGATGGAGAAGGAAAGCTGAGAAACTGGGTTCTGGTAGCACATCCCTGGGCACTCCCTGCCTCGGCATCACCGGCACTGGTCGCATTGTCTTATGTGTTTTACCTCTATAAGACAAGCGTGATCAGCGAACTGAACTGGGCCCATGGTGTAGTGGCTTTCTTTGGGACCATTCTTTGCCATCTCGCCGGCAACCTGATTGGCGAATACCACGATTTTGTGAGTGGTGTAGATGTAAAAGAGAAAACCGGTCCCCGGCGCCTGATTGTAGAAGGCCTGTTCAAGCCAAAGACGGTTCTCTATTACGGATACACCCTGCTCTTCGCGGGCATATTGGTGGGGACATGGCTTTTTTTGAATACCGGGTGGCCTCTGCTGATCATCGGCGGTATCGGCGTCATCAGCTCCATATTCTACTATAAATTCAAGTATGTGGCGTTGGGTGATCTCCTTATCTTCATTTGCTTTGGACTTTCTATCGCGCTGGGAATGGTGTATGTGATGACCGGCCTGTTTTTGTGGAAGATCCTGCTGGTGGTCGCTCCCACCGGCCTGCTGGTGGTGGCTATCCTGCATGCCAACAATACCCGCGATATGATTCAGGATAAAGCTGCCGGCATTCGTACCCAGGCAATGAACC
>JBDKRY010000223.1:0-4693 GCA_039683155.1 Proteiniphilum sp. | reverse complement strand
TTCAGGATAATATTTGCATGAATTTTAATATTATATTCCGGCCTGTTGATAATTTCTTCTTTTATCGTATTGTTTACGGTATTATACGAATAAATCTCACGCTCGATGTTCGATAAATAGTAGTATTGATTGTCACCGTCGACAATATCAATGACTGTAAAATTCAACATAACTTTCTGCAGCGAAGATAAACTGGATTTTTCCAGAATGTCTAACTGTCCGCTTTCTCCAATCAGAATTTTTTGTTCATCAGCAGATAAGGCCAGCGAGTGAGGATTACGCTCCAAAACTTTTTCTGTTTTGGTTTGATTTAGGGCATTAAAGGCGATTATTTTTGCCGGATTTTGGGTTATAAAGTATACAGTATTTGTATTCTCGTCAAACGCGACTCCGACAACTTTACCCTCTATGGGAATCATTGTAGCAGGATTTTCATACGTCCTTTTTCGAATTTTCACAGTAATTTTCAAGACAGGGTTTGTTACATCGGAAGTTTCAAAAATAATTTCACCTTCATGAATCCCGGGACTCAGATTGGAAACGTCAGGAACAATCGCATAGGTATCATAATCGTTTATTCCCAAATACATCACATTTCCTGTTTCCAGAAATTTTTCTGGCAGATATGGCTCCCTGATTTTCAGCCAGGAAGGTTTGCTGGTAAGACGATAGTAAAGGATTCCGTTATCCGGATTTCCTATTTGGAAGTTTTGTTCCCGATAATCTGTATCGAAATCTATCAGATTGTCTGAAATTTCTGCCCTTGGGGTACCGTGGTTAAGATGGACTACGGGGATGGACAATAGTCCGAAATCACTGATATGTAAAATAATTTCACCCAAATCAACAGGTTCAGGACTGACCTGTGAATCAAAGGCATCTACTTTTATGGTAAAAGACAATTTTCCCGATTCATCGATATGTCCATCAAAAGTTTCGAAATGAATAATTTTTGGATACTGGAGAACTTTAAAATCTTTGTTTTTGAGGTCGCCCAGGGTAACAGAAACTTCGCTGAACATGCTGGTTGGTTCCACAAATAAATATGTATCAAGATTATAACCATTTATCTGTTTCTTGTTTTCCTCCAAAAAATCGTTGCTGCATGAGGAAATGGTCAATAACAGTAAAACAGTAAGGATAGGAGTTATGGTATTTTTCATAACGATTATTGATTGATATAATAACGCAGACCGGTATTTAGATTGAGATTTGATACATTGATGTTATCTTCTTTTCCCAATTTTCTTACTTCGGTATTGATTCCATCCGTTACTTTGACCTTGTAAAAATTGGTCCAGAAAAATGCCGCATTCAATCCCCATGAAAAATTTGAATTCATGAAATATTCAATGCCCATCTCGTAATTCACGCCGTACGCATTGCCCGTAATCAAAAAATTATTCATGAACATACTGCTCTCATCCCGTAAGCGTGCATACCCACCCGAAGAGGAAGCAAAAAACTGGAATTTGTCTTCATTCCCAAACCGTTGTTGACCCGATACGGAAAGTCCGATAAAATTAACATACATGTTCTCCGACACATCACCCACAACATAGTGTTGATTGTCCGAAACATCCATGATAATATCTGTCGTCCTTGCCGACGAGGTGTTGAAAATATATTTCACACCCAATCCCCAGTCTTTAAACAAATAATGTACATCAGTATTTAATGACGGTGTCCATCGCAAATCATCGTTAAATTGTTTTACTTTTTCGGTATTTACGATGGAACTTGTACTGCTCGTATTTCCTTCCGCTATCATATAACCCAGACCGCCCGATGCACTGAAGCGAAAGCGGGGAGTTTTAAACTCAGTTTGTGCAGACAGCGAAAATAACAAGTTAACCAGCAGACAAACTGTAATGAGTAGTTTTCGTTTCATGAACTGAATGGTATTAATTTGATATATTTTTCTTGATACATGCCATGAGGTGATGGGTAGTGTTACTTTGCTTAAAATTCAAAGGAACTATAATTCGGCTTCCTTCATTCGTTCTGCATTTTCACTCACCATCAGCTGGTCGATCACACCCTGTATATCTCCGTCCATAAAAGCGGTGAGATTGTAGATGGTGTAGTTGATCCGATGATCGGTGATGCGTCCCTGCGGATAGTTATAGGTTCGGATCTTGGCGGATCGATCGCCCGTCGATACCATGGTCTTCCGGCGGGAAGCGATGTCACCCTGCTGTTTGGTGAGTTCTATATCGTAGAGTTTTGTACGCAGCATCTGCATGGCCAGTTCCCTGTTCTGCAATTGGGAGCGGGCCTGCTGACAGACGACCACAATACCGGTAGGTTTGTGCGTCAGCTGCACCTTGGTTTCTACCTTGTTTACGTTCTGTCCACCGGCACCGCTGGAGCGGGCTGTATGGAAATCGATATCGGCCGGATTGAGATCTACCTCAAATTCCTCTGCTTCGGGCAACACGGCCACCGTGGCAGCCGAAGTATGTACCCGTCCCTGTGTTTCTGTCTGCGGCACCCGCTGAACGCGGTGCACGCCAGATTCATATTTTAACGTACCATATACATCGGTGCCGGCAACCGTAAAGATAATCTCCTTGTATCCGCCGGCAGTTCCTTCGGTATAGCTGACCAATTCGGTTTTCCATCCTTTGCTTTCACAGTATCGGGTATACATCTTGTAAAGATCACCGGCAAAGATAGCTGCTTCATCGCCCCCGGTACCTCCCCGGATCTCCATGACCACGTTTTTCGCATCCTCCGGGTCGGCAGGGATGAGCAACAACTTGATCTTTTCTTCCAGTTGGGGCAACATGGCGGTATTAAGGTTGAGTTCCTCACTGGCAAGTTGCCGTAGGTCGGGGTCCGACTCGTTTGCAAGGATATTTTTGGCTTCTGAAATTGTGTCGAGTGCACTTTTGTACTGGTTTCGTACCTCCACTATCTTTTGCAGCTCGCTGTATTCCTTGTTTAGCTTCACATAACGTTCCATATCCGACATCACGGCCGGATCGGTGATCAATGTACCCACTTCTTCAAAGCGTGTGACGAGATGTTGTAATTTATCGAGTAATGAGTTGTCTGACATATCTTTGAACCTACATTTTTTACAGAAACTTGAAACGACCGAATTCGCTTTCGATCACCAGTTCCCGCACATGCGATTTTTCCACATGGCCTACAATCCGGGCATCTACATGAAACGATTTGGAAATTTCAATCGCACGCCGTGCGTGTTCTTCGGGAAGATAAAGTTCCATCCGGTGACCCATGTTGAATACTTTATACATCTCTTTCCAATCGGTTCCGGACTGTTTTTGTATGAGGTCGAATAGGGGAGGAACCGGAAAAAGACGATTCTTCACCACTTTCAGATTATCGCCCAGAAAGTGCAGGATTTTGGTTTGTGCACCCCCTGAACAGTGGACCATGCCATGAATATTTTTACCTAATTCCCTGATTATCTGTGATATAATTGGCGCGTAGGTGCGGGTGGGGGAGAGTACCAGTTTTCCAGCTTCCATGCCCAGTTCTTCAATCTCATCCGTCAGATGAAGCTGGCCCGAATATGCCAAATTGGCCGGTATGGAGGCATCATAGCTTTCCGGATATTTCTGTGCCAGATAGTTGGCAAACACATCATGACGCGCCGATGTAAGTCCATTGCTGCCCATACCGCCGTTATATTCCTTTTCGTAAGTAGCTTGTCCCGATGAGGAAAGTCCCACTATCACATCACCGGCCTGAATACGGGCATTGTCGATCACATCGGAGCGTTTCATGCGACAGATAACGGTACTGTCCACGATGATTGTCCGCACCAGATCACCCACGTCGGCTGTTTCTCCGCCAGTGGGATAAATATGTACGCCAAGCGAGGAAAGTTCTTCACACAACTCGTTGGTAGCGTTGATAATGGTAGAAATTACTTCTCCGGGTATCAGGTTTTTATTTCTGCCGATGGTGGAAGATACCAATATGTTATCCGTGGCGCCCACACAGATCAGATCGTCCACGTTCATAATCAGTGCATCCTGGGCAATCCCTTTCCAGACGGAGAGATCACCGGTTTCACGCCAATAAACGTACGCCAGCGACGATTTGGTACCGGCACCGTCTGCATGCATGATGGTGCAATAGTTCGGATCGTTTCCCAGGTAATCCGGAATGATTTTACAGAATGCCTTGGGGAAAATTCCCTTATCGATGTTTTTAATGGCGTTATGCACATCTTCTTTCGATGCGGATACACCGCGCTGATTGTATCGCTGGTTGTTCATTGTTGCTCAATTCCTGAATAAGTGCAAATAATTTTCGCTACAAAGATAATAAATATGCCGTTCAACCGGGGTCTTTGATACCAAAAAATACAACCGTAGCAAGGATTCAACACGCATGATCACAACGATCCGAAAATCCTAAGGTCTATAAAAAGACCATGAACTGAAAACCCAAAAGTCCTATAATAACTATTATGTTTAATCATGTCGGTCGTTTTGGAAAATCACCTGTATCCCATATTTGAAGGTACCCTTTTCTATCTGTAAAAAAAAGTGGCATCTTTTCAGGATACCACTCTTTACACCTACCATCCGGAACGTGATGTCAGAGATTCAGTTCTTTCTCCACGGCTTCCAGTTCAGTCGATTTGTCAACGCCCATGTTGCTCAGATTATAATATACGTTGCGTAATTTAAGCAAAGCTGTTTCGAGTTCC
>JBDKRY010000222.1:0-2386 GCA_039683155.1 Proteiniphilum sp. | reverse complement strand
CGCCGGAGAAGAGGAGCCAGCCCAGAAAAAAACCGGCCAGCAGGATCAACCCGTATCTGACATAAGGGTGATTGGTCATTTCTTTTATTTTATTTTTATCCATAATAATAGCGATGTTTTAATTGTTTGATGAGTTGAAGGAACGCAATTTCCGGATGGAGGCCACTTTTGTGTTGTATTCGGCAATTGATTCTGCTTCCCGCAATTGGTAATCGAGCAGCTGCCGCTGCACCTGAATCACGTTGGTGAGGTCACTCTTTGCCGATACAAACTCCTGTATCACAAGATTGTAGGTGGTGCGTGCCAGCTGTTTCTGTTTCTGGTAAAGCGCGATCTTCCGCTCCGCATCGTCGAGCTGGTGTTTCTGCTTGAAGAGCTCTGATTGAAGCGTGTTCAGCGTATTGTGGTACTTTTCCCGCGCCGATTGCCACAGAAAACGGCTCTCACGCTGCTGCGCCTTGTATTTGTTCCGGTAAATGGGGAGGGTGATGGAAACCATGGGCATGATCATATCCATGCCGGTCATGCCGTTGTCCATCGCCTGATCTGCCGGAGCTGCCGCACTTTCGCCGATCAGCATATACTGCAGCCCGATACCGAACATGGGATAACTCATTTTTTGTTCCATCTCACCCTTTGCCCGGTAAGCCAACTCTTCTTCCACGAGCATGCCCAACATAGGGTTTTGATTTTCAATCTCACCCATGGCAGCCACTTCATCGAAGAGAAAAGGTACTTTTACGATGGAGTCGGGCAGGGTTACTTCCATGTCGGCAGGACGGTTCAATAACGCGTTGAATTTGGCTTTCTCGGCTGCAATCTCCGAGAGGATGCTCTCGATGTTGTTTTCGACTTCGGCCATCTCGAGTTGCACGCGGAGCACGTCTGACATGCCCGGAGCAGCGCTACCCATGCCGGAAGACATGCCACCGCCGGAGCTGCCCATACCGGAAGACCTCCCTGTGGTGGAGGAGGTACCCGACGAAGCGGCAGCACCTCCCATCGAACCCATGCCCGCCATGCCTCCACCGGTGGAGGAGGTGGCAGTGCCTTTTGTTGCCGGCGATGGCGCAGGTACAGGATAGCTTGACGACGAACCGCTGAAGGGGGATGAGACCTTGCGCAGAGCCAGCTCCTCCAGTTGCTTCAGCAATTGCAGGTTATCGCGGTTGTTCCCGAGCTGCTGCACCAGCGTTGAGAGGACATACCATTGGGTATATACCTCGAGGTACAGGTTGTCCCGGGTCTCCGTGAATTGTGCATACGCCATCCTGGCCATGTGTGTGGCTTCGGTCTGCGCAGCCTTTTTGGTGCCAAACCAGGGAAACATCTGCATGAGGGTGAAATCGGCTATCTGGCGTCCACCCACGATATCCATCGGCTTCAGGAAAAAGCCGATATCCAACCTGGGATCGGGCCAGGCACCCGCCTGCGGCACTTTTTCCAGTGATGCCTTATAGGTCAGGAAATCAGCATTCAGTCCCGGGTTGTTCTTCGCCGCTATTTCCAGGTAATGGTCGAGTGAATCGGGCTTTTGCGCCACAACAGGGTGGGGACCCATGAGTCCCAGCACAACCAGGAGGACGCCGAAGAGGTTATATGGTTTCATAATCTGTCGTTTTTGCTTGTTCTTTCTCTTTTTTCCGGATGGCGCCTTCCCGCCACCAGCATTGAAGGATGGGTACGATAAACATGGTCATCGACTGGATCAGCATACCGCCAAAGGTAGGAATAGACATGGGAATCATGATCTCGGATCCCTTACCCGTTGAAGTCAGCACCGGCAGGAGTGCGATCAGCGTGGTGGCAGTGGTCATCACTGCCGGACGCACCCTTTTCAGGCCGGCATAAACAACCGCTTCCCTGATCTCCTCCCTTGTTTGGGGGTCTCTTTCCAGGAAGGTGTCGTGAATATAGGTTCCCATCAGTACCCCATCGTCCGTGGCAATGCCAAAGAGGGCGATAAACCCTACCCACACGGCAATGCTGAGGTTGATGGGATGCATGCTGAACATATCACGGATATTGATTCCGCCAACCGGAAAATTCATGAACCAGGGTTCACCGTACAGCCATAAAAGGATGAATCCTCCGGCCAGAGCGACGAACACTCCTGAAAAGTGAATCAGCGAGGCGGTCACCGTTTTGAACTGAAAATAGAGGATGAGCAGGATGATGAGCAACGCAATCGGGATGATGATGAGCAGTCGCTGAGATGCGCGGGCCTGCTGTTCATAATTACCGGCAAAGGTGTAGGAGACCCCATGGGGCAGGCTGATCTCCCCGCTGCGCAGTTTCTCCTGCAACAGTGCGTCGGCCTCTTTGACCACATCGACCTCGGCTCTTCCAGCCACCTTGTCAAAAATCACATACCCCACCAGGAAGG
>JBDKRY010000221.1:0-8158 GCA_039683155.1 Proteiniphilum sp. | reverse complement strand
CCGAGCTTGAAAGTTAACCGCAATTTTTCCGAGATGCTCAAAGGGTACAGTGACAACAAAACAAGCATGTCGGCCGACGATAAGCAGGCAATGCTTTTCATGAAACAGAAGGTGGATTCTGCCAAATGGTTCATTGATGCGGTGAAACAACGGCAACACACGTTACAGCGTACCATGGAAGCCATTGTGGCTATACAGTATGATTTTTTTCTCACCGAAGATGAGTCTCAGCTCAAACCGATGATTCTGAAGGATGTGGCAGAAAGAACGGGCTTCGACATTTCCACCATATCCCGCGTAAGCAACAGCAAGTACGTACAAACAAACACAGCCGTATATCCGCTCAAATACTTCTTTTCAGAAGCTATGCAAACCAACGAAGGAGAAGATATCTCTTCACGTGAGGTAAAGATGATCCTGAAGGAAAACATCGAAAACGAAAATGCCTCCAAACCACTCACCGACGATCAACTCACCAAAATTCTCAATGAAAAAGGATATGTAATTGCACGCCGCACGGTAGCAAAATATCGTGAGCAATTAAACATTCCTGTTTCCCGTTTACGAAAAAAAATATAACTTTGCCCTTTCATTGAAAGCAACCTATCAGGATGAAGTCGATCTCGCATGTAATCTCAACCGTCTTCCAGCCTTTGTTGATGCCTACCTACGGGGTAATGCTCCTGTTTGTGTACACCTATTTCGGGGAGATGTACATGCATCAGTTCTGGCAAATTATTACGCCGGTAATACTCTTCTCTTTTTTCGTTCCCGCCATTCTTATCGTCATGCTCTACCGCATGGGAATAATATCCGACCTGTCATTGAAAGTGCGTCGTGAGCGATTCTACCCCTATCTCATCACACTGTTGTCATACTCCGCCATGATCATCTTTTATTACAGGATGCACATGCCCAAATGGTTCATGATGAACATGGGCGCCTCCGTCGTCATCATGGTGATCGCTATCCTTATCACCCTGGTATGGAAGATCAGCGCGCATATGTTTGGCATAGGAGGTCTTATAGGTGGGGCCATGGCGATAAGCTATTTCGTGGAACGCTCCAACCCTTATTACATGTTTATGGGATTGTTCATCATCGCCGGCCTGGTAGGCACGTCGAGACTTATTCTCAGACGTCACACCCTGTATCAGGTAATTGCCGGTTTTTTGCTCGGGTTCATGGTTTCATTTGTATTTGTATGGATCGGTGCACAGACATAAACATTCTGATTTCATCTCTTTGACAATCGAGAATTAAGTTGTACTTTTACCCCATAAAAATATCATTTTATTAAATTTTAGTCGTTATGAATTTTCCAGAAAATGTTAAGTATTCTTCCGATCATGAATGGGTGAGAGTGGAAGGCAATGAAGCGTACGTGGGTATTACCGATTTTGCACAGGATGAACTGGGTGAAATTGTGTATGTGGATGTGACAACGGAAGGCGACACACTCGGGCAGAGTGAAATATTCGGCAGTATTGAAGCGGTAAAAACCGTATCCGATCTGATGATGCCGGTGGGGGGGAAAGTGCTGGAAGTAAATCCAAAACTCGACGAGGCTCCCGAACTGGTGAACAAAGATCCTTTTGGTGATGGCTGGATTATCAAAATAACCATTCAGAATACCGATGAGCTGTCCAAGTTAATGTCAGCGGAAGATTATAAAGAATTTGTAGGAAAATAAATCCAAGGAAAAGTATGACCCCTGTAATAAGTATCATTATGGGCAGCACTTCCGACCTGCCCGTAATGGAAAAGGCAGCGCAATTCCTCAACGAGATGGAAATACCCTTCGAGATGAATGCGCTGTCGGCGCATCGTACACCCGAAGAAGTGGAAAAGTTTGCCAAAGGAGCCAGGAGAAAAGGGATCAAAGTTATTATTGCTGCAGCAGGCATGGCGGCGCACCTGCCCGGTGTAATTGCATCGATGACGACTGTCCCCGTAATCGGCGTACCCATCAACGCGTCACTCAGCGGGCTGGATGCATTGCTTGCCATTGTGCAGATGCCTCCGGGCATTCCCGTGGCGACTGTGGGTATTAACGGCGCGTTGAATGCAGCTATCCTCGCCCTACAGATGATTGCCACGGGAGATGAATCGGCCGGGCAGAAACTGGCAGACTACAAAGAGCGTTTAAAAACCAAAATCACGAAAGCCAATGAAGAGCTGGCATCCGTGTCCTACACCTATAAAACAAACTGACGTTTGTAATTAGTAGTGAGCCACTCCTTTTCACCTTTTTGTTTACGCTTTTGCATCAACGCATACACTACCGGTACAATATAAATATTCAGCAGCGTAGAGGTGAGCAATCCTCCCAGCACCACCACTGCCATCGGGCTCTGTATCTCATTGCCCGGCTTGTCGCCGTTGAGCACCAGAGGGATCAGCGCCAGTGCAGCGGTGAGGGCAGTCATCAGGATAGGGTTCAACCTGTCCGCCGATCCTCTCAGCACCGTTTCCTCCAGAGATATATGGGCTTGTTGCATATGCTGATATCTGGATATCAGCAATATCCCGTTGCGTGTGGCAATCCCAAACAAGGTTATAAAGCCGATAATCGAGGGAATACTAATGATTCCTGATGTAAAAAAGACGGCCAGTACACCCCCGATCAGGGCCAGCGGCAGGTTTAACAATACGATGCCTGACAGCGTCAGGTCTTTAAACTCGACATACAGCAGCAGGAAGATGACACAGATGGCCAGCAGAGAGGTGAGCAGCAATGTGCGGGATGCTTTCTCCGCGCTTTCAAACTGTCCTCCATATTCAATCCTGTAGCCCTCAGGCAGCTCTATCCCGCTCTCTATCCTCTCTTTGATCTCATTCACCACCCCTTTCAAGTCCCCGCCGGAGACATTCGCAGAGACAACGATCTTGCGCTGCACATTCTCGCGGCTGATAGCGTTGGGGCCACCCACGGAAACAATCTCGGCAACTTCTTCCAGTGGAATCTTACTTCCATATCCGGTATCAATCAACGCTGATTTCAATTGTTCCATATTCTCTGTATAGTTTTCATTCAGCCGTAGGACCAGGTCGAAACTTCGTTGTCCCTCATAGATGTCCGACAGTTTTTCTCCGGCGAAAGCCAGTTCAATAAACGCGTTGAAATCCTCGATGGATATGCCGTAGCGGGCCAGCATCGCCCTGTTGGCACGTACCTGCAGCTGCGGTGTTTCCGTCTGCTGTTCCACGGAGAGATCCACAAGCCCGTCTATTCCCTCCAACGTACCCACGATCCGGTTTCCAAGAAGGTACATTTCACTCAGTTCGGTACCGAACAATTTGATGGCGATATTCGCCTTCGTTCCCGAAAGCATGTGGTCTATACGGTGGCCCAGGGGCTGACCGACAGAAGAGACCAATCCCGGTATTTCCGACAGTGTCTTCCTCACATCGGTCAGAAATTCATCCCTTCCCCTCCCTTTCAGATCGAAATTGACATCCACTTCGGAGGAATTGCTCGACAGTGCATGCTCATCGAGCTCACCCCGCCCGGTCCGTCTCGCAGTGCCGGTCACTTCGGGTATTTTCAGCAGCTCCTCTTCCATCAGGTTGCCCAGGCGGGAGCTCTCCTCGAGTGATACGCCGGGTTTCGTGACCGTCGTTATCACCAGGGAGCCTTCATTGAATTCGGGCAGGAAGCTCTGCCCCATTGTAAAAAACAGTGCCAGTGTAACGACAAACAGGCCGATGGTTGGGTACAATACCTTCTTCTTGTTGTTCAGTACCCAATGGAGTGTTTTGGAATAAAACCTGGAAAGATGCCGGGTCAGCCAGCTCTCTTTCACATTCCTGTCCAGATAATCATCGCCCGAGAGCATCATGCGGCACAGCAGGGGTGTCACCGTCATCGCAACAATCAGCGACATGAACAGAGAGACAATGTAGGCCACACCAAGCGGTTTCAGCATGCGCCCTTCCATCCCCGACAGGAAGAAGAGGGGAACAAAGGCAACCATGATGATGAACGTGGCGTTGAGGATCGATGTGCGTATCTCTCTCGACCCTTCAAACACCACAGTCAGGGCCGACTGTCGTTCTTCCTTCGGCAGGCGGTGGTTTTGTCTGAGCCGCTTATAAACGTTTTCCACATCGATGACGGCATCGTCCACCAGCGACCCGATGGCAATCGTCATACCGCCCAGCGTCATGGTGTTGATGTTTATTCCCAAAAGATAGAGAACGATGATGGTTCCGAGCAGTGAGAGCGGAATAGCAATCACGGAGATGAGGGTGGTACGGAAACTGCCGAGAAAAAGAAAGAGGATGATCACCACGAAAAGGGCCCCTTCAATCAGGGCACGGCCTACATTATTCACGGAGGCCTCAATAAAATCGGCCTGCCGGAATATCCCCGTATCCATCGTTACGTCGGGAGGAAGTGTTTTTTGCAGTTCCGCCAGGTTGGCTTCGATCTTCTCCGTTACATTCAGCGTGTTGATATTGGGCTGCTTCGATATCGACAGGATCACTGCCGGTGCAGCATCCTGTGAGGCGTAACCCATCCTGACCGCGCTGCCGACAACCACATCGGCCACATCCGAAACGACGACGGGTTTACCTGCCGCCATCTTCACAAACGTAGCGCCCAGCTCCTCCGGATCATTCGTCCGGGCAATGCCCCGGAGCACATATTCGTTCCCGTAATCACGCACCACTCCCCCCGAAGAGTTGGCGCTGAATGTTTTTCCCACTGCAGCCAGTTCATTCATGGTCACACCATATACTGCCATTCTCTGGGGGTCGGCAAGGATCTGGTACTGCTTGTAATCACCTCCGATAATGGTCACCTGCGAGACACCTCCTGTTGCCAGAATGGCAGGCTTCACCACCCATTCGGCCATGGTGCGGAGATCCATCAGAGAGGTGGAATCGGATTGTAAACCGATAAAGAGAATCTCTCCCATCACACTCGATTGCGGAGCCAGAAGGGGCATCACACCGCCCGGTAAAGCTCCGGTAAGTGTCACCATCTTCTCACTGATGATCTGACGGGCCTTAAAAATATCCGTTCCCCAGTCAAATTCGACCCATACGAATGAAAAACCCTGCATGGATGCCGACCGTACACGGCGCACATCTGTCGCTCCGTTCACCGCAGTCTCTATCGGGAAGGTCACCAGCCTCTCTACCTCCTCCGATGCCATACCGTGTGCATCGGTCATGACCACCACCGTAGGTGCCGTCAGGTCGGGAAACACATCGACATCCATCTTTTGGGATGTATAGGTACCACCGACAATAAGCAGTACGGCTCCCAGCAAGATAAAGAGCTTGTTGTTCAGCGAAAATTGAATAATTTTATTTAACATCTTCCTCCCTGTTTAATGACCGTGACCATGTGCATCGAGCTGACCTGTTGCCTGTGACAGCTTCACCATGATCGCTCCTTTGCTTACCACCCGTTCCCCGACTGACAGTCCCTCTTTTATCTCCGTTCTCAGTCCGTCGCTTTTGCCGATATGGACAGCACGTTTCTCAAACAACTCAGGCGTGACCTGCACATAGAGGAAACAGGTTCCCATCTCTTCTACCAGCGCTTCGTTGGGGACTGTAATTGCTTCACTGCCGGTCTGCAGCTTGATAAACATCTCCACGAAGCTGCCGGGGAGCAGTCCCGGGTTGTTCCGTACCTGAAAGACGACCGGTATGAGCGGGTTGTTCAGGTCGGCCGATCTGCCGTAGGTGACGATTTTTCCGTTCAGATCTTCCAGGGTGTAGGTCAGATCACTGTGCATCACCTTTATATTCGCGGTAGTAATCGAACCGAGGAGAGGATAATATTTGGGCTGCAGTTCCGCTTTGATGAGCAGATCACGGTTTTGGGAAACCACCAGCAGCGGTTGTCCCGCTTCTGCAAATTCTCCGTTGCGGACAAACAGCTGTTTGACGAAACCGGTCATCGGCGACCGTATCACCTGGCTTCCGCCGGATAAGAGGCTCTTCCGGAGATTGGCATAGACCGCCTCCGCATTTTGATAGGCAGCCTCCGATTCGAGCAGCTCACTCTCGGAGACGATCCGCTCTTTGGCCAGTTCACTTTTCCGATCATACTCCGCCTTTGCCCTGTTGTATTCGGCAACGGCCTCCGCATACCGTACATCTGTATTATTGTCCGCCAGTCCGCCACCCTCCAAGGAAAAGAGGGGCTGACCGGTCTGAACGGCGGTGCCGGGAACGATCTCCCGGCCGGTGAAGAGCACCAGCCCACCCGCCTTGGCCACCACAACTTTCTCGTCGCTTTGTGAGGGTTCTATCTGTGCAACGGTTCTTATCGTCTCACCGAAAGGCTCCGTTTTCACCTCTTCGGTGGCAAAGCCGATCTTCCAGCTCTGTTCTTTCGTGAACAGTACCATGTTACTGCCCGCATGCGCTTCTGCTTCCGCCGCTTTTTGGGCATCCGTCTCATTATCGTACACGGTGATGCCGGAAACGATCAGCTGCGACACCCCCCCGGAGGTACGGATGTCGAACTGAATCCTGCCCGCCCCCGCTGCGGATGGTTGCAGGGAGATACGGTAAATGCCGTCGCTGACAGGTTCTGCTGTTCCACTGACCGTTTCACCATTGTCTTGAAGGAAACTTACCGCAACACTTCCCTCTTCGAGGGGTTTGAAGTCCTCCAGCCGTGTGAAGTGCGCCAGGATATTGCTCTGACGACCGGCGACGAAGGGCTCCGCTTCCGCGAAGAGCTCAAATTCGCTGTTATACGCTGTAATAAGCAGTTTCTCCTCATGGGGCTCATCTTCCTCCGTGGCATGCGGCTTGTTTGAACATGCAGCCAGGCTTACCGAGATAAATAACAGCGAAAATAATCGATATAATTGCATGGATTGGTTTGTTAAAATGAAAGTATAAGTAAATTACTTCTTCTCCCTCGTGGTCAGGAAAAGAATCAGCACATAATGGAAGGTGACCGCTGTTGTCCGGCCTTACCAGTACCGGTTCATAGCGTGTCCGTCCTGAAAAATTAACAAACAGGGGGGGCTCGTAATCCTAAAGAGCAGGTAACAGATTGATTATAGGATGATAGGAGAAAAGGTTGATATCTGAATGGTAGTGCGCCATCATTCCCCAACGCAACGGAAGGGTCGACGTTGTAACAAATGAGCGGAAAACCGGCAACATGTTCGTCGTAAGCAGGATATCCCTCATCAGACGGCGATGCATTGTGCATGGAAGCAACACGAATGTACAGTCCGTTTAAGATGCAGTCATCTCCGAGCCCGTTGGCTCCATGGTCATCTCCGCCGATATCGTGATGATAGCTGTTGTGTGTATTGTCCGCTGAAAAGAGATAACAGATGGTCTCGACATCTTCGTGATGATGATGATGGGGTATAAAAGCATGTGCCAATATTGCAAAATTGGCAAGCAATAAAAAGAGGAATCCGATTGTTTTTTTCATACTGAGATGCCAGTCCTAACCACAAAACAAAGATAGAACAATTTGTCAAAACAGCAATGAACATTGCCTCACAACTGAAAAAAATGTATCTTTGTGTGATCAAATAAAAATGCTGTACAAATGAAAAAAGTAATCTACATGCTCACAACCCTTTTTTTTCTGGGTGCCTGTACAAACGGCAAACAGACAGACAGTCAGCCGTCGGCTGACGACGGCATCGACGCTGCATTCGAATACAAGGTGGATCGTTTTGCAGATATCGAGATTCTTCGTTATCCCTTGCCGGGATTCAACAGCCTGTCGCTCGGGCAGAAAGAGCTGATCTATTATCTGTCGCAGGCTGCCTTGGAAGGGCGCGATATCCTCTGGGACCAGCATAACCGCTACAATCTCACCATTCGCCGTGTGTGCGAAGGGGTGTACGAAAACTACATGGGCGACAAGACCTCCGACGACTGGAAGAACTTCGAGACCTATCTGAAACAGCTATGGATGGCCAACTGCATCCATCACCACTACTCGGAGGACAAGATCATGCCGCAGTTTTCACAGGACTTCTTCGTGAAGCTCGTGAAGAGTGTAGACCCGGGACGGATGCCTTTCCGCGATGGGATGGCGGCCGATGAAACACTGAAAGAGATCCTGCCGGTGATGTTCGACCCCGCCGTGATGCCCAAACGGATGAACCAGACACCGGGAACCGATATCGTGCAGACATCGGCGGTGAACTTC
>JBDKRY010000220.1:0-2585 GCA_039683155.1 Proteiniphilum sp. | reverse complement strand
CGTTCGCACCTCTACAGCTCCGCCTTCGTGGTAGATGCCGGGGAGGAGAACGACGAGGGGATACCGCAGCAGTTCACACTCACCGGTGCCGGCTGGGGCCACGGCGTGGGCCTCTGCCAGATCGGTGCGGCCGTGATGGCAGAGAAGGGGTACAGCTACGAAGAGATACTGCTTCACTATTTCCCCGACACGAAGATCGACAAGAAATACTAAAACAGACTACAAATGAATCAATCAACACGCTCCCCATGGAGTTGGATACCCACCCTCTACTTCGCCGAGGGACTGCCCTACGTAGCGGTGATGACCGTCTCCGTGATCATGTACAAACGGTTCGGGCTCTCAAATACCGATATCGCTCTCTATACCAGCTGGCTCTACCTCCCCTGGGTGATCAAACCCTTCTGGAGCCCCTTCGTGGATATCCTGAAAACCAAACGATGGTGGATCGTCGCCATGCAGCTGCTGATTGGTGCCGGCCTGGCGGGTGTGGCCTTTACCCTCCCCACGCCGTTCTACCTGCAGGCATCACTGGCTTTCTTCTGGCTCATGGCTTTCAGCTCCGCCACGCACGACATCGCTGCCGACGGCTTTTACATGCTGGCACTCGATGACTCGCAGCAATCCTTCTTCGTCGGCATCCGCAGCACCTTCTATCGCCTGGCCATGATCACGGGACAGGGACTGCTGATCATCCTGGCAGGATTCTTCGAAAAATCAACCGGCAGAATACCATTTGCCTGGAGCATCACCTTTTTTATCATGGCGGGGCTCTTTATCGCTTTCGCTGTCTATCACCGTATAGTCCTCCCCCGTCCCTCAAGTGATACAGGTAAAGCGGCACATACGCCTAAAGAGGTTGCCGCGGAATTTGGCAGGACATTTGCCTCATTCTTCACAAAGAAGGGAATTGTTTTAGCCATTGCATTTATGCTGTTGTTCCGCCTGGCAGAAGCGATGCTGGTGAAGCTGGCCTCCCCTTTTCTGCTCGATGCACGCGACATTGGCGGCCTGGGTTTAAGCACGCAGCAGGTGGGACTGGTCTATGGAACGATAGGTGTGATAGCACTCACCATCGGTGGCATTCTCGGTGGCATCGTGGCATCGCGGCACGGGTTGAAGCACTGGCTGTGGCCGATGGCGCTGGCCATCACCCTGCCTAACGTGGCTTATGTTTTCTTATCGATCTATCAACCCGATAACTTCCTCTGGGTGAACCTGGCAGTCGCCGTTGAACAGCTCGGTTATGGCTTCGGGTTTACAGCATACATGCTATATATGATCTATTTCTCGCAGGGTGAGCATAAGACTGCTCACTATTCCATCTGCACCGGATTCATGGCGCTGGGGATGATGCTCCCCGGCATGGCTGCAGGATGGATTCAGGAACAACTGGGTTATCAACACTTCTTCATCCTGATCATGCTCCTCACCATCCCTACCCTCCTGCTGATCCCGTTCCTGAAAGTAGACAGGGAGTTCGGGAAAAAGAAAGAATCACTGCCGGCCGGAGAGGCAACGCCGGAAGCATAAACAATCAAAATTGATGCATAATGAACCAGAAAAGAGGTTTCAAAAGAGCTCTGTTATGGATGCTGTTGGTCTGTGGCTTGCTGCAGAGCCCTTCGCTATGGGCTCAGAAGATAGGTGTAAAAACCGGGATTGAGGTGCTGAAAGAGTCTGACTTCAGGATCCTGCAGGACAAACGGGTGGGACTGATCACAAATCCTACCGGGGTGGACAACAACCTGAAGTCGACCATCGACATCCTGCATGAGGCACCCCGTGTACAGCTTGTGGCGCTATACGGACCCGAGCACGGCGTACGCGGCGATGTGCATGCCGGTGACAAGGTGTCCGACTTCAAAGATCCCAATACCGGCGTACCTGTCTATTCTCTTTACGGGGCAACACGAAAGCCGACGAAAGAGATGCTGGAGGGTGTGGATCTGCTGGTGTATGATATCCAGGATATCGGGTGCCGCTCCTACACCTACATCTCCACCATGTACCTGGCTATGCAGGCAGCAGCGGAAAACAACATCGAGTTCATGGTGCTGGACCGTCCCAACCCGCTGGGAGGGATCAAGGTGGAAGGCAATCGCGTGGAAGAAGGATTCTTCTCGTTCGTCAGTCAACTCCCGATTCCCTATATCTACGGCCTTACCTGCGGCGAACTGGCGGAGATGATCAATGGTGAGGGAATGATTCCCCGGCCCTGCAAACTGACAGTGGTGAAGATGAAAAAATGGCGCCGCAGGATGAACTTCGATGATACCGGCCTGCCCTGGGTTCCCACATCACCCCATATTCCATTCGCGCACTCTGCCTATTTCTACCCTGTTTCAGGAATCTTGGGAGAGCTGGGGTATCTCTCCATCGGCGTGGGATACACACTGCCATTCGAAATTTTCGCAGCCGAGTGGATCGATGCCAATGAATTTGCCCGCACGCTCAACGCAAAACAACTCGCCGGCATACGGTTCCGCCCACTTCACCTGAAACCTTACTATGGCGTGGGGCAAGGGAAAAATCTTCAGGGTGTTCAGGTTTACCTGACCGATTTCCGGAAGGCTCGTCTCTCC
>JBDKRY010000219.1:0-2780 GCA_039683155.1 Proteiniphilum sp. | reverse complement strand
ATTTTTGATATGGGTAAGCCGGTGAAGATTTTGGACCTGGCCAAAAGAATGATTCGTCTGTCAGGATCAAAAAATATCAAGATTGAATTTACCGGGTTGCGTCATGGCGAGAAACTCTACGAAGAGTTGCTCAACAAGGCTGAGCATGCCAAGCCTACCCATCACGAGAAAATTATGATTGCCGATGTGCGTGAATATGAATATGCGGAAGTGAGTCGCAAAATCGATGCACTCATTAACCTGTCTTATGATTATGATGATATGCTTACCGTGAAGGCGATGAAGGAGATTGTTCCCGAATTTCAGAGCATCAACTCACCCTTCGAGGCTGTTGACAGGCTGCTGTATAAAATGTCGAATGAAGCAATTGGAGCCAACCCGAAGGGATAGCAAACATCTCTTTTATTTTAAATCACTCTGTGCATCGCACAATTTAGTGTAGTAGCCTCCCTGCGCATACAAGGAGGCATGCTGACCTGATTCTACAATTTGCCCCTCCTTCATGACATATATTTCATCGGCATTCTTAATGGTGGATAGCCTGTGTGCGATCACAATGGTGGTGCGGTTTTTCATCAGATTGTCCAACGCCTCCTGCACAAGCTTTTCCGAGTCGGTATCGAGTGCCGACGTGGCTTCATCCAGAATCAGGATCTCCGGATTTTTTAAGATGGCGCGTGCAATGCTGATGCGTTGTCGCTGGCCTCCGGACAACTTTCCGCCACGGTCTCCGATATTGGTGTGATACCCCTTCTCTGTAGCCATGATGAAATCGTGTGCGTTCGCAATCTTTGCAGCCTCAGTGACCTGGCTATCCGTTATCGGGGAAACCCCAAATGCAATGTTGTTGTAAAAGGTGTCGTTGAACAAAATGGCTTCCTGATTCACATAACCTACCAGCGACCGCAAATCCCGAAGTTTGACATCTTTGATATTGATGCCATCGATATAAATACCGCCTTTCTGAATATCGTAGAAACGGGGGAGCAGGTCTGCCATCGTAGATTTGCCCGAACCTGACTGACCTACCAGTGCAATGGTTTTCCCTTTTTTTATTGTCAGATTCACGCCCCTGATTACCCAGTCGGTATTATATTTGAACCACACATCTTTGTAATGAATATTTTCATTAAAGTGCAGCGATAAGGGTTGTGAAGGATCGGTTATCGGATTTTCGGCATGCAGGATCTTGTCGATCCGATCCATCGATGCCAGCCCCCGTTGTATCGCGTATGCCGATTTTGACAACTCCTTGGCCGGGTTAATGATGCTGTAGAAGATGGTCAGATAGTAAATAAAGGTAGCGGCGTCTATCACACCGTTACCGCTCAGGATCAATGAACCTCCGAACCATAGCACGATAGCGATGGTGATGGTTCCCAATAACTCGCTCATGGGATGTGCAAGTTGTTGCCGGCGGGCTATCCTGTTTGACATCCTCCTGAACAGATTGCTGCCGGTATGAAACCGCTCTGAGATCTTCTTCTCCGCATTAAATGCCTTGATGACCCGCAGACCGCTCAATGTCTCTTCTACCTGCGACATCAACTCACCCCACTTGTTTTGTGCCTCAAAGGAGCTCCTTTTCAGCGACTGGCCCACTCTCCCCATTACAAACCCCATCACCGGCAGGACGATCAATACAAAGAGCGTGAGTTGCCAACTCAGGATGAACATCGTTATCAGATAGATGAGGATGAGAATCGGGTTTTTGAAAAGCATATCGAGTGAACTCATCACCGAGTTTTCCACCTCATTCACATCGCCCGATATTCTTGCCAGGATATCCCCTTTCCTCTCTTCGGTGAAAAAACCGATGGGCAATGTGAGAATCTTATCGTTTATCTGGTTTCGGATGTCTTTCACCACACCTGTCCTTATTGGTATGATAAAGTACGATCCCAGATAGGCAGTGCCCGTTTTCAACAATGTCATCACAATCAGTATGACCGCCAGCATCATCAATGCGAAACTGCTACCGTACATATCGATGAGTTGCGTAACGTACCAGTTGACATTGTTCAACGCGGTATCGATGAATGAATACTCGGAATTGGTCCAGGGAATGAATGAAAATGTTTTTGTATTTACCTTAAACAACACCTGAAGAATGGGTATGATGGTTGCCAGTGAAAAAACATTCAGTATGGCAGTAAGAATGTTGAAGAAAAACGTAAGAAACAGATGTTTCTTATAGGGTGGCAGGAATCTTTTTAAGATATGTATAATCCCTTTCATCAATTGAAATCTTTTGATATGTTACAGCCCATATACGGCTCGTTCCGAAAATTACGCGAAGATACTGATAAAATGTGATTCTATTCATGAGAATTGGACTATTTATTTCAAATACTTTAGCTTACAGCTTATCGCTTACAGCTTCGAGAAAGGGTTTTCTCATCCGTATAATTACACTGAAAATCGTCTTTCTTCCTTTTTTTGGGGGATAATCCTGAAAAATGATTTTTTTTTTGACCTGTCAGAGGGTTGATTGCCTTACTTTTGAGGTTTTGGCAGAGAAAAAGAGAAAAAATAACCGATTTTTTTTGCTTTTTTGTTTGCATGGTAAAAAAACAAACCCTATCTTTGCACCCGCTTTTGGAAGGAACCCAGTCAGGGATTAAGAGAAAGCGAAAAGGAGATCTTTAGAAGACTTACATATACGTTAAAAGACAAAGCAGAGTATACAAGGGTTCCGTATAGGAAATATACGGAACAAATTGGTACCCGTTCAATAGAATTAAAGGTAAAAAGATAAATCGTGAATCCGGGAGTTATTA
>JBDKRY010000218.1:0-2364 GCA_039683155.1 Proteiniphilum sp. | reverse complement strand
TTTCTTGTTTTTAGGTAGAATCAATCCTATCAAGAATATTCATTTATTAATAGAAGGAGCAGCAAAGAGCAATGCCTTTATGGTAAGTGATTCCAGAATTATAATTGCAGGGAAAGCGTGGTTTGATTATGAAGTTGAATATCAAAAGGAATTGAATGAATTGATTTCTAAACTTAGAATGAAAGATAAAGTCGTATTTGCCGGACATGTGGAAAAGGAGAATAAGGACCGATTGATAAAAGATGCATATTTTCTGGTATTACCATCTAAATCAGAAAATTTTGGGAATGTTGTGCTTGAAGCTCTTATTAATGGCACACCAGTGATAGCATCCACCGGTACACCCTGGCAATCACTGGAGGAATATGATGCCGGATATTGGGTTGAACCCAATGCCGAATCGATTAAAGATGCTATAGAAAGTGCTATACACTTGAACCCAAAAGAATATATTGAATTGACTGGTAATTCAATAGAACTGGTTAAATCTATTTACGATGTAAATTCTCCTGAAAACAAATGGACGGAAATCTATGCTAAAATAGTTAAAAGTTAAAGTAATTCGTAAATTGTAAATAAAAGATACATGTTTAAAGACAAAATTCTCCTAATCACCGGTGGAACCGGTTCCTTTGGCAATGCAGTGCTAAAACGGTTTCTGGATACCTATATTAAAGAAATCCGCATTTTCAGTCGTGATGAGAAAAAGCAAGACGATATGCGTCACCGTTTGCAGAATCCGAAAGTGAAATTTTATATTGGAGATGTGCGGGATAAACGTTCGGTTGACGGGGCGATGCGGGGTGTGGATTATGTATTTCATGCTGCAGCATTGAAGCAGGTTCCATCGTGCGAGTTCTTCCCGATGCAGGCGGTACGTACCAATGTGATCGGAACAGAGAACGTACTGGATTCGGCCATTGAACATGGGGTGAAGAATATGGTGGTACTGAGTACGGATAAAGCGGCATATCCCATTAACGCGATGGGTATCAGCAAGGCGATGATGGAGAAAGTAGCGATTGCCAAGGCTCGTTCGTTGGGAAATGATGGCGCCACCACAATCTGCTGTACGCGCTACGGCAACGTGATGGCAAGTCGTGGTTCGGTGATCCCTCTCTGGATTGAGCAGATAAAATCAGGGAAACCAATCACGATTACCGATCCCAATATGACTCGCTTTATGATGACACTGGATGATGCGCTCGATCTGGTGCTGTATGCTTTTGAGCATGGCAACCAGGGTGATTTGTTTGTACAGAAGGCGCCGGCTGCAACTTTGGCTGTTTTGGCCGAATCATTGAAAGAGCTGTATCAGGCCGATACGGAGGTGAAGGTGATAGGAACCCGTCACGGTGAAAAGCTATACGAGACATTGGTTACCCGTGAAGAGATGTTCCGGTCGGAGGATATGGGTAACTATTTCCGGATTCCGGCGGATGCTCGCGACCTTAACTACGATAAATTCTTCGTGGAAGGTCAGGAGGATATATCGAGGGTGGAGGATTATCATTCTCACAATACCCATCGCCTGAACAAGGAGGAGATGAAGCAGCTGTTACTGAAGCTTCCGGAGGTGAGAGACGATGTTTTAAAAGTGGTGCAATGAATATACTGATTACCGGCGCAAAAGGGTTTATCGGGAAAAACCTGATTGCCGAACTGAACAACATCAAAGAGGGTAAGGCGAAGGGATATAATTTAACATCGGATCTGAACCTCTTTGCATACGATATAGACACTGATCCTGCTCTGCTGGATGGTTATTGCAAAGAGGCAGATTTCGTGTTTCATTTGGCCGGCGTGAACCGGCCTAAGGAACAGTCAGAGTTTATGGAAGGGAACTTCGGGTTTACCTCGCTGTTGCTGGATACCCTAAAGAAGCAGGGGAACTATTGTCCCGTGATGTTAGCCTCTTCCATACAGGCAGAACTGGTTAACCCCTATGGAATATCCAAGAAGGCAGGGGAGGATTTGCTGTTTGATTATGGTCGTGAGACCGGAGCAGAGGTATTGATTTACCGCTTTCCGAACGTGTTCGGCAAGTGGTGCCGCCCCAACTATAACAGCGCGGTGGCTACATTTTGCCACAACATCGCCCATAATCTCCCTATTCAGGTAAATGACCGCAATGTACCTATGACGTTGGTCTATATCTATGACGTTGTGAAAGAGCTGATATCAGCCTTAGAGAGTCATCCCAATAAAGAGGGCGATTTTTGCAAAGTACCCGTTGAGTACCGGATTACCCTGGGAGAGATCGTCGATTTAATCTATTCTTTTAAAGAGAGCCGGAAAGACCTGCAGGTGCCTGATCTGTCGGATGCCTTTACAAAGAAGCTCTATTCTACTTACCTGAGTGAT
>JBDKRY010000217.1:0-6755 GCA_039683155.1 Proteiniphilum sp. | reverse complement strand
CGTTGTACGCCATTCGAAAAGGGTGGCTAACGGAGACAACCATCGATGAAGAGCAACTGAAAAAGCATATTGCCGATATTCATATTTCATTCAAACCCAACGTAGAAGGGGTTCAGGAAACTTATCTCAACGGCGAGAATGTGGAACGTGAAATCCGTACGTTGGAGGTCGCCAACGGTGCCAGTCGTGTGAGCGCCCTGGGCTTTGTACGAAAAGAGATGGTCCGTCAGCAACAGGAGATGGGAAAAGAGAAGGGAGTGGTCATGGATGGGCGTGATATCGGCACAGTGGTCTTCCCCGAAGCAGAGATGAAGCTCTTTCTTACCTCCTCCCCCGAGATACGTGCACAACGGCGCTTTGACGAGATGAATGCCAAAGGCGAACATCCGGTATATGAAGCGGTACTGGCCAATATAAAAGAACGCGACCTGCGTGACACTACCCGCGCCGAAAGCCCTTTACGCAAGGCCGATGATGCCCTCGAACTGGATAATTCCCACAGAGGGATTGAAGATCAATTGCAGTGGGCGTTGAATATGTTTTATAAAATCACAGCAGAAAATGAACAAAATTGAAATAGACAGGCAGTCAGGATGCTGTTTCGGAGTAGCGAAAGCGATCTCCAGAGCAGAGGAAGAACTGCAAAAAGGGGGCACACTTTATTGTTTGGGTGATATCGTGCACAACAACATGGAAGTGGAACGCCTGAAAAAGATGGGATTGATCACCATCAACCACGAGCAGTTGAAACAGTTGAAAAATGTGCGCGTACTGCTTCGTGCCCATGGTGAGCCCCCCAGTACGTATGAGACAGCCAAACAGAATAACATTGAGATCATTGATGCTTCCTGTCCGGTGGTGCTGGGGTTGCAAAAGAGAATCAACAAGAAATACAAGCTTCGCGATCACAACGATGACCAGATTGTTATTTTCGGGAAAAAGGGACACGCCGAAGTGAACGGCTTGCTCGGTCAGACCGATGAATCGGCCATTATCATCGAAAGCAAAGAGGAGATAGACAAGCTTGATTTCTCCCGCGATATCAGTCTTTTTTCCCAAACGACCAAACCACTGGACGGTTTTCAGGAGATTGGCGACCTGATCAGGTCGCGCATGAAAGAGGGGGCGAAGTTCGAATTTTACGACACCATTTGCCGGCAGGTATCCAACCGTGTACCCAATATACAGGAATTTGCCGCGAGTCACGATCTGATCATATTTATCGCCGGTGAAAAAAGCTCCAACGGCAAGGTATTGTTTGCAGAATGCAAAAAAAGAAATCCCAATTCACACCTGATTCATTCGCCGGAGGAGATCGACCCTGCGCTGCTCAGTGACGATATCAGCATCGGTATCTGTGGTGCCACTTCCACGCCTATGTGGCAGATGGAAGCCGTGGCCACAAACATTGCGAAACTGCATCCCCGCATGCAAATGGAGAAAGCTGCTTTTTAAGCAGCTTTTTTTTTTGCGGCATCGTTTAAAAAATATATCTTTGCACCTTATTGTTTATTAGGGAAACTTAGTATTCAACCAACAAAGTCTCAAAGACAAACAACTCAATTATGGATTCAAACATACAAAGCGTAGGTGTCCTCACTTCCGGGGGCGATGCGCCGGGCATGAATGCCGCCATTCGTGCGGTAACACGTGCAGGGATATCGAATGGCATGCGTGTCTACGGCATTTCCAGGGGATACAAAGGTCTTATTTCAGACGAAATTGCAGAATTCAAAACCAATAGTGTCAGCAATATCATTCAACAGGGTGGTACCATATTGAAGACAGCCCGTTCGCTGGAGTTCATGACAGTGGAAGGACGCAGACTCGCTTACGAAAACATGCAGAAACACGGGATAGAAGCCTTGATTGTGATTGGGGGCGACGGTTCTCTCACAGGAGCAGGCATATTTGCCAACGAATACAACATCCCTGTGGTGGGACTTCCCGGGACCATCGACAACGACCTTAACGGCACAGATACTACCATTGGCTACGATACAGCCCTGAATACCATCATGCAATCGATGGACAAGATACGCGATACGGCCACTTCCCATGATCGTCTGTTTTTTGTGGAAGTGATGGGACGTAACTGCGGCTACCTGGCGTTGAACAGCGCCATCGCTTCGGGTGCAGAAGCAGCTATCATCCCCGAGATAAGCATTGAGAAAGACCAGTTGGCCGAGCTGATTGAGCAGGGATTTCGCAAGTCGAAAAACAGCAGTATGGTGCTTGTCACCGAGAGTGAGGTGACCGGTGGAGCCATCAAACTGGCCGAACGTGTGAAGACGGAGTTTCCGCAATATGATGTGCGTGTTACCATTCTCGGTCATCTTCAACGCGGCGGCTCTCCAACAGCCCAGGACCGCATTCTGGCAAGCCGCATGGGCATTGCTGCCATACAGGCATTGTTGGAAAATCAACGAAATGTGATGATCGGTATTCGCGAGAACGAAATCGATTATGTGCCCTTCAAGCGAGCAATCAAAAAGGACCGGGAAATCAGTGAAGAATTGCTGGATGTATTGCGCATTTCTTCCATATAACTGACATCTGAGGCGTTGATGATTTGGAAAGAAATATCGGGTTTTTGATTCCTATTCAGATTGAAAGAGGTACTTTTGTAGCCTAAACCCAAAATAATCACTTTTATATATGGAAATTACACACATTGAACACATCGGTATTGCGGTAAAAAGCATTGAGGAGCAGCTGCCTTATTATGAAGGTGTATTGGGGCTCAAATGCTATAACGTTGAGACCGTGGAAGATCAGAAAGTAAAGACCGCATTCTTCATGGTCGGTCCTACCAAAATTGAGCTTCTGGAGCCCACCAGCGAAGAAAGCACCATCGCCAGATTCATTGAGAAGAGAGGGGAAGGTGTCCATCACATAGCCTATGCTACGAAAAATGTGAATGAAGCATTAAAGGAAGTGGAGGCAAAAGGAGTTCGCCTGATCGATCGGGAAGCACGCGGTGGTGCCGAAGGTTTGAGCATCGCCTTTCTTCATCCCAAATCTACGGGCAGCGTACTTACCGAATTATGCGAACATCCCGAATAAATCCTGATAACACCGTCACAATAACGCTACACTAACATTATATAATAATAAATATGAGCAACCAACTCGAAAAAGTGAAAGAGCTTATCCAATTACGGGAGAAAGCTCGCTTAGGGGGTGGCGAAAAAAGAATTGAATCGCAACACCTGAAAGGAAAATACACAGCACGCGAACGTATTGCCATGCTTTTGGATGAAGGCAGTTTCGAAGAATTTGACATGTTTGTGGAACATCGTTCACACAACTTCGGCATGGAGAAAAACATTTACCTGGGCGACGGTGTTGTCACAGGGTTTGGTACCATTGAAGGACGCCTTGTATACGTTTTTGCGCAGGATTTTACTGTCTCCGGCGGATCACTTTCCGAAATGCATGCTCAGAAAATATGCAAGGTGATGGATCAGGCGATGAAAATGGGGGCCCCGCTGATCGGCATCAACGACTCGGGCGGTGCCCGCATTCAGGAAGGTATCAACGCACTGGCAGGTTATGCCGAAATATTCCAGCGCAATATTCTGGCTTCCGGAGTGATTCCGCAAATATCGGGAATCTTCGGTCCCTGTGCTGGTGGTGCTGTTTACTCACCTGCCCTCACCGATTTTATCATTATGACGCAGGGCACATCCTATATGTTCCTTACCGGTCCCAAAGTAGTGAAAGCAGTGACCGGGGAAGATGTGACCCAGGAACAGCTGGGAGGAGCATCGGTGCACGCCGCCAAATCGGGGGTATCACAGTTTCAGGTACAGACAGAAGAAGACGGCATGAAACTGATCCGCAAGTTGCTCAGTTTTATTCCGCAAAACAATCTGGAAGAAGCCCCTTTGTATCCCAACGACGACCCCATAGACAGGCTGGAGGACGTCCTGAACGACATCATTCCAGACAGTCCCACTAAGCCCTACGACATGTATGAAGTAATCGGAGCCATCATCGACAAGGGTGAATTTCTGGAGGTGCATGCCGATTATGCAAAAAACATCATCGTAGGCTTTGCCCGCTTCAACGGCATATCGGTGGGTATAGTAGCCAACCAGCCCAAGTTCCTGGCCGGCGTACTCGATATTAATGCGTCACGTAAAGCAGCCCGCTTTGTTCGTTTCTGCGATGCCTTCAATATTCCGCTTGTTACGCTCGTGGATGTACCCGGCTTCCTACCCGGCACAGGACAGGAATATGGCGGTGTGATCACACACGGGGCAAAACTGCTCTATGCATACGGCGAAGCTACGGTGCCCAAAGTAACCGTTACGCTGCGTAAATCGTATGGTGGTGCTCATATCGTGATGAGTTGCAAGCAACTTCGCGGCGACATCAATTATGCATGGCCTACTGCCGAAATCGCGGTGATGGGTGCCGACGGAGCAGTGGAAGTGCTCTACAGCAAAGAAATTGCCGCTGAGAAGGATCCTGAAAAACTGGCGGAAGTGCTTGCGGAGAAGAAAAAAGAGTATAACGATCTGTTTACCAACCCCTACGTTGCCGCTCGTTACGGGTACATTGATGATGTGATTGAACCGCGCAACACCCGTTTCCGCGTGATCCGTGCTTTGCAACAGCTGCAGACAAAGAAATTGCAGAACCCTCCCAAGAAGCACGATAATTTACCCCTTTAAACGAAGATGAATATGAGCAAGTATCAATATCTGTCTCTTTTCATCGCTATTTTGTTGCTCACGGGATGCTCACCCAAAGTAGAGAACCCCACCTGGGTCATCAACGAAGTGATGGTGGTCAATGAAACCAGCTACGTAGATGATTTCGGACAACGGAACGGATGGATTGAGATTTACAATAACACGGCCAAAACACAGGATCTTGGGGGACGGTACCTAACGAACGACCGCAACAATCCGAAGAAATATCCTATTCCGCGGGGTGATATGCTTACCCGCATCAAACCGCATCAGCATGCCCTCTTTTGGGCAGACAATGAACCTTTCAATGGTACATTTCATTTGAATTTTAAGCTTGACCCCGAAAAAGAAAACTACATCGCGCTGTATGAGAACGATGGCAAAACACTGATCGATGAAATCGTGATCCCGGCCGGCATGTTGGCCGACCAGACCTTCGGGTATGAAAAGGATGGTTACAAATTCGATGAAGAAGGCCACAACACCGCTCAGATACTGGAACGGGTAACCCCCAGTAGCAACAATGCCATCCTGGAGGAGAACCCTAAGGTGAAATACCTTGCAGAAAATGACGCCAATGGTGGACTGCTAACCCTTACCTCGATGCTGGTGGTCTTCCTGGGACTGATTGCCCTCTATTTCTTCTTTAAGATCTCCGGCAATATTGCCAAAAGAATGTCGCAGCGTCAGGTGGCCAAGAGCGGTACGCTCTCGGCAGTCAGAAGTCATACCCATCTTTCGGGTGAAGTACTGGCAGCCATCTCGGCAGCCATCTATGAACTGAAGGAGGATCAGCACGATATTGAATCGACCATCCTTACCATCAATCAGGTGAAGAGAAACTATTCACCCTGGAATGCCAAGCGGCAGTCTTTAAGAGAACTACCAAAATAAAATCACCTACAAGGAACCAAAAATAAAGACATTTTCTACACTTATCGCACAACAGAAAAATATCCTTTTATTAAAAAATAAGTACGGGAGATATAAAATAATCGTATGAAAGAGTTTAATTATAAAATCAACGGTGCCCCCTACAAGGTAGTGGTTACCAAATCCGACAGCGAGCTTGTGGAACTGGAAGTGAACGGCACTCCATTTACGGTGGAAATGGGACAAAAAGCGAAAAAGTCACTCTCCGGCGTCAAGCGCCCGAGTGCACCATCATCCTCTCCGTTACCCCAATCGACATCCACACCTCTTGTAACGCGGCCAGCAACCCCTGCCGGCAAAAACGTCATTCAGTCGCCCCTCCCCGGCATTATCCTCGACATTCGTTGTAAGGTAGGGGATACAGTGAAGAAAGGACAGACGCTGATGATTCTCGAAGCCATGAAGATGGAAAACAACATTCTGGCCAACGGAAACGGTAAGATCACGGAAATATTGGTCCAAAAAGGAGATTCGGTGCTCGAAGGCGCAAATCTTGTAGTAATCGAATAATAACCTGCAGGAAAAATGAATACACTACCATCATTAGCGGATAATTTACAAACATTCTGGGGTTATACGGGTTTCTACAACGCCGAACCGGGGCATATTATCATGATCCTGATCGGGCTGGTATTTATTTACCTTGCCATCACCAAGGAATATGAACCACTTCTGTTAATCCCCATCGGCTTCGGGATCCTGGTGGGAAACATACCGTTCAACGAGGCTGCCAACCTGCAGGTGGGCATTTATGAAGAGGGATCGGTACTGAATATCCTTTATCAGGGTGTAGTACAGGGGTGGTATCCGCCACTGATCTTTCTGGGAATTGGTGCAATGACTGACTTCTCGGCATTGATTGCCAATCCGAAACTGATTCTGATCGGCGCAGCTGCACAGTTCGGTATCTTCGGCGCATATATTATAGCCCTGCAAACGGGATTTGCACCCAATGAAGCGGGTGCAATCGGGATCATTGGTGGTGCAGACGGGCCGACAGCCATCTTTACCACCTCGAAACTGGCTCCTCACCTGTTGGGCGCCGTGGCCATTTCGGCCTACTCCTATATGGCGCTTGTGCCCGTCATACAGCCTCCCTTTATGCGACTGCTCACCACT
>JBDKRY010000216.1:0-16838 GCA_039683155.1 Proteiniphilum sp. | reverse complement strand
GGTATCGGTGTAGCAGCACAACTGGCTGTGCTGGCGGCCAATGACATCGCGCACGGAAAAATTGAGGCACTCTTCACCGTTGATGAAGAGACGGGGCTTACCGGTGCATCTGCACTGGAGAAAGAGTTTCTTACCGGCGATATGCTCATCAACCTGGATACCGAGGAGGAGGGAGAGATATACATCGGCTGTGCCGGCGGAAAAGGCACCAAGGCCTATTTCAAATACAAGGTGAAAGATGCACCGAAGAAATATTTCTGGTTTAAGGTAACCGTAAAGGGACTTCGCGGTGGGCATTCGGGGAGCGACATCGACAAGGGACTCGGTAATGCAAACAAGATACTCACCCGTTTTCTGCATGCTCTCAACCGGAAGAAGTACGGCATGATCTTATCGGAAATTGGCGGTGGTAACCTGCACAATGCTATTCCGCGGGAAGCATTTGCCATTTTGGGGGTAAAGGAAAAATACAAAGAAGACATCAGGGTGAAATTAAACCTGTTCCTCTCAAAAATACAACACGAGTACACTGATATGGAGCCAGATATTGATATCCATCTGGAGTCTGTTCAAATACCCTCTAAGGTAATCAGCAGGCGCACGGCCGAAAAGCTTATCCTCACCTTGTATGCCTGTCCGCATGGTGTCATCGGCATGAGTCGCGATATCGAAGGTCTGGTAGAGACCTCCACCAACCTGGCATCGGTGAAAATGCTCCCCAATCACCTGATAGAAGTAGGCACCAGCCAGCGCAGTTCGGTAGAATCACAGAAAGAGTATGTGGTAAATATGGTGTCATCGGTCTTCGATTTGGCCGGAGCCAAGGTCGAACACAACGAAGGTTACCCGGGATGGCAGCCAAATCCCGATTCTGCACTTCTGAAGCTGGCCAAAAAAGAATACCAATCGCTCTTTAACAAAAGTGCAAAGGTAAAAGCCATTCATGCCGGTTTGGAATGCGGTCTTTTTCTCGAAAAATATCCCAACCTCGACATGATCTCCATCGGACCCGACATGATGGATGTACATTCGCCGGGCGAAAAGATGAAGATCTCTTCCGTGGGCAAATTCTGGGATTTCCTGGTAAAGATATTGGAAGCGATACCGGCTGTAAATGCCGAAACAACGGAATAGTCGGCTTTCGTAGCCTGTGCAGACGCACAATTGCATGATGCTTGTTAAGAGGGGCTGCCTGCGTGCCCCATTCTTTACATCATAATTTGTAATGATGCATCGTTTTGTCATATTGAGTCTTCTATGGGCGGCATCACTTACGGAAATCGTCCCGCAGAACAACTTCCGTGTGATGTTTTATAACGTGGAGAACCTGTTCGATACAAAGGATGATTCGCTGAAAAACGACAACGACTTCCTGCCGGAGGGGTTTATGCACTGGACACCCTGGAAATATTGGGAGAAACTGCGTAATATCACCCGCGTTATCACGGCTGTGGGCGGTATGCAGTCGCCCGCGCTGGTGGGATTGTGCGAAGTAGAGAACGACAGCGTCATCTTCGATCTCACCAAACGTTCCCCCCTGAGGGCACAGGAATATGCGTACATTGTTTCCGACTCACCCGACGAGCGGGGTATAGATGTTGCGCTGCTCTATCAACAACATCAATTCAGACTATTGGAAAGCAGGGAGTATGAGATCGGGTTTGGCAAACGAAACAACCACCCTACCCGCAACATCCTCCATGCGGTGGGAAATCTCATCAACGGCGACACGCTCGATGTGTTTGTCTGCCATTTTCCCTCACGAAGCGACGGAGAACGTGAGACCGAACCCTTGCGGATAGCGGCAGCAGCGCTCCTGCGGGAGAAAACGGACAGCCTGTTCCTAATACGGAAAGACACCCATATCCTCATCATGGGCGACTTTAACGATCATCCCGACAACAAAAGCCTTTCGCGCACGCTGCGGGCACAGCGCGTGCAAGCACTACCCGACAAAAAAGGGCTATACAACCTGTTCTATCACCGCGTGAAGGAGCGTGACTTCGGGAGTTATAAGTATCAGGGACGATGGGAAGTGCTCGACCAGTTTATCGTGAGCGGAAATTTGCTGATGGAGTCCAACAGCCTCTGCATCAAAGAAAACGAAGCACACCTTTTCAAAGCAGCTTTCCTGCTGGAGGAAGATGTCCGGTATTTCGGGAAAAGGCCATTCCGCACCCATCTGGGTCCGCGATACCTGGGAGGATTCAGCGACCACCTGCCCGTGTACACAGATTTGATTGTACGGCAGTAACCTGTATGCTTTTATTTCTTTAGTGAACTTTATATTAAAATAGTTGCATACTTTCACAAATTAATTCTACATTTGCAATACGTAGCATACGGAGACTATAAATATTCAAATAAAAACACCTATGAATCCACTTCTTATAAACTTAAACGGTTGGGAGATACCCATCATTGTCCTGGTAATTTTAATTCTCTTCGGAGGCAGAAAAATACCCGAATTCATGAAGGGGTTGGGAAAAGGCATTAACAGCTTTAAGAAAGGCCTGAATGACATTGAAGAGGACATAAAGGCAGATCCTTCCGAACACAACGCAAACTCAACCGGCAATAAGTAAAAAAGACATACCTCAAAATACATTTGTCTTACTTTACACCCTTCATAATCCCGATCACGACCTGGCCTGTTCGGGTTGTTTTCGGGAATTGAAATCTATAGCGCAAGATATACATGGCAGAGAAAGAAATGTCCTTTTGGGATCATCTGGAGGAATTCCGATGGACGCTGATCCATATTATTATTGCTGTGATTGTTTTCTCTATTGTGGGATTTATCATTATTCCCAGTATCTTCGATAGCGTTATTCTTGCTCCCCGCACATCCGATTTCATTACCTACCGGTTTCTGGAAAAAGCAGGTCAGTACATCCCCTTCCTCCCCGACTTTTCGGCAGAAGCATTTGAGGTGAAGATGCTCAATATCAACATGACCACGCAGTTTATGACGTATATTTCTACATCACTTGCATTTGGCGTGTTGTGCACAATCCCTTTTATTTTATTTGAATTGTGGAAGTTTATAAGTCCGGCGCTCTATGAGAATGAAGCAAAAGGGGTGAAGACTGCCTTCGGATTCGGCGGGTTCATGTTTGTGGTAGGATGTCTGGTAGGGTACTTTCTTGTATTTCCCCTCATATTCCGGTTCCTCATCACGTTTGAGCTGAGCGACTCCATTGAGAACATGATCTCCCTCGACTCATACATGAGCAACTTCTACACCCTTATCCTGATCATGGGACTGGTCTTTGAACTGCCGTTGGTTTTTTGGCTGCTGTCCAGCCTTGGATTGGTCTATCGTCCTTTCTTCCGGAAATATCGCCGCCATGCAGTGGTGGGCGCTCTGTTGCTGGCAGCCTTCATCACTCCTTCAGGAGATCCGTTTTCTTTATTCGTTGTGACTCTGCCCCTCTATGCATTGTGGGAAATCAGCGCTTTTGTCGTGAAGAAGGAGCCCCCCGCAGAAGAAGAGGAGGAGGATGACAATCTGCCGGCCGTGTTTGAATAAAGACTCCTTCCTTGGGAACCGTTAATGGATGACCATCCTGCCAAAAGGAATTCGTTTTCACTTTACCGCGATTACTTCAATCTCTACCAACGCATTTTTGGGCAGCGTCTTCACGGCAAATGCCGAACGGGCCGGGAATGTGCCGCTAAACTGAGCTGCATACACTTCGTTCATCCCCTCAAAGAGCGCCATATCCTCCAGGTATACCGTTGTCTTGACAATATGGGAGACATTGACTCCTGCGGCAGACAATACAGCTTTGATATTCATAAATATCTGAGTAGTTTGTTCCTTGATACCGCCCGGAACCAAATACCCGGTAGCAGGATCAATCGGCAGCATCCCCGATAAAAAAAGCATGCCGTTTGCTTCTATGGCCTGGCTGTATGGCCCGATAGCTGCAGGCGCGTTGTTTGTTGTTATTACTTTTTTTTCCATCACATCATCACATTATCACATCATTCTTCTTTGTCTTACAACTTCATAAATCATCACTCCCGCCGCGACAGATACGTTGAGCGACTGAATGTTGCCAAATTGCGGTATCTTCACCAACTCGTCGCTCACACGCAGGTGCTCAGTGGCAACACCCATGTCCTCTGCTCCCATTACGATGGCTGATGGCACCGTGAAATCGGAGTCGGTATAAAAACCGGCTGCTTTTTCCGTCGCCGCCACCACTTTGATGCCGCTGTTCCTGAGGAAGACAATGGCTTCCTTCAGGTTTTGCTCGCGGCAGACAGGTATGGTATGCAAAGCGCCGGCCGATGTTTTGATAGCGTCACCATTCACCGTGACGCTCCCCCGCGACGGAATGACAATGGCATTCACACCCGCCACCTCACACGTACGGGCAATGGCTCCAAAGTTACGTACATCCGTAATTCCGTCCAAAACAAGGATGAAAGGATTCTTTCCTTCTTCGTAAAGTATCGGCACTATATCCTCCAGCTTCTGATAGGTGACGGCAGAGGTAAACGCGATTACGCCCTGATGGTTCTTACGGGTAATACGGTCGATACGCTCGAGAGGCACCCGCTGCATCGGTATCTCTCTGGTGCGAAGCAGTTGTTGCAGTTCCATAAACAGATCACCTGACAGCTCGCGCTTCACCATTACCTTGTCGATATCCTTCCCGGCTTCCACCGCTTCCATCACGGCACGAATGCCAAAAATCATCTCTTTCTCTTGCATCTTATTTTTTATTTCTTATTTCTCTTATTCCCTGGCTCCACCCTTCAGCATCACCCGTGCATTCTCTACAGCCTGGGTTGAAACCTCAGCTCCACTGAGCATACGTGCAATTTCAGTTACCCGTTCGTCGGGTGACAACTCTTTGAGTTGTGTGGTGACTGTATCGGTCGTTTCCTCCTTGTACACCACAAAATGGGTATGTCCTTTAGCGGCTATTTGTGGCAGATGGGTGATGGCAATCACCTGCATCCGTTTGCTCATCGCTTCCATAATTGCACCCACCTTATCGGCAATTTCTCCGGAAGTACCGGTATCAATCTCATCGAAAATAATGGTAGGCAGGGCGGTAGCTCCGGCAATCATCGCTTTTAGACAGAGCATCAGCCGCGAAATTTCACCTCCCGATGCGATCTGTGATACGGGCTGCAGCTCCCTGTTCTTATTGGCCGAAAAGAGAAATTGCACATCGTCGGCCCCGGTAACATCCGGATGATTCTTGGGGGTAAATTCACAACGGAAGCGCGTATGGGGCATTCGCAAAAAGGTTAGCTTCTCTGTCAGCTCCTTTTCAATGGCGGGTGCAGCAGCCATTCTTTTTTGGGTCAATAGTCGTGCCTTTTCGAGCATGACTGATCGCCTGATCTCCACCTCCTTCTCCAGGGCAGCCAGTCGTTCCTCCAGCGAATCGATATTTTGAAGCTTTGCCCCCATCTCATCGCGCAATGCGATCAACTGCTCCACAGTAGTAACGGAATGCTTCTTCTGCAGGTCGTAGATCACGCTCAACCGGTCTTCCAACAGCTGCTGGCGGTTTGGATCAAAATCAATTTCTTCAAAGAAGCGGGAGGCCTCTTCACGCACATCTTTTAGTTCGATATAAGCAGACGCTACTCTCGTAGCCAGCTCAGCTACCCGGGGATAGACTTTCTGCACCTGCTGTAACGTATCTCTTACTGTCCGCAGCAACGATTCCACGTTTTGCGCATCGCCTGACAACAATTCAGTGACCGTGAAGAGTCCCGATTTTATCTCTTCCGAATGGGTGACAGCCTCCAGCTCCGTCTCTGACTTTTCCTGCTCACCGGGCTGCAATGCTGCCTCCGACAAGACTGTATGCTGAAACCGCAGATAATCTTCCTCTTCCTTGTTTTTCCGGGCCTGCAGATGCAACTCTTTCAGCATCTGATCGGCTGCACGATATTCGGAGAAAGCCTCCGTGTATTCCAACCGTTCTTTCGCGGTATCTGCAAGCAAGTCCACCACATTCAGCTGAAAAAGGTTGTCATTTAATGCCAGGTTCTGGTGTTGGGAATGAATGTCGATGAGTCTGTCGCCGAATTCTTTCAGATGGTTCAGGTAGACCGGCGAATCGTTGACAAAAGCACGTGATTTACCGTTTGCCCAGATTTCACGACGCAGGATACATTCATCTCCGTCGAAAACCCAGTCATGTTCTTCAAAGAAAGGTTGCAGGTGATAGGTGGAGATGTCGAAAATACCTTCAATCACGCATCTCGTTTCACCCTGTTTAATGTGACGTGCGTCGGCACGTTGTCCGAGAACGAGGGAAAGTGCGCCCAGGATAATTGATTTCCCGGCACCCGTTTCACCGGTGATGACCGAAAACCCTCTGTCGAACGTGATATGAAGCGAATCGATCAATGCGTAATTTTGGATGGATAGCGATTTTAACATATTAAATTATCTCAACTTGTCAAGCACTGTGCCGCGTGTGGGATAGATCTCCCTGAGCGACTGATAAGCGTCCCTTTTTTTCTCTGTACTGCCATTTGAAAGCAGTTGCGACAGTTCCTCGAGCTTTGCGTCACCGAACATCTGAATCAACACCGAGCCGGGCTGCTCCGCATGAAGTGATGAAATTAACGGTACCGAAGCAGCCACATTTTCCAGTCCCCGGGAAGCGTTTGTCGATAGTAGATTAAGCCCCAGAGCGTGGTAGTTATACCACATTTTACGGAACCCTTCCCCCGACCCATTGTTGAAGGCGGCAGCCATGACGGTACGGCTCCGGCTGTGTCTGTCCGTCTCCCATCCCCTCCAGCCGTAGGACTGCACACTGGCAGCAATCTCTTCCATCGCACGAAAGGAGGGTGTTCCCCCCAAAGGAGCATCGGCGTCGCCAGCAAGACCAAGGATCAGATAAACATAAAAAGCGACGGTAGCCGTGAGGTTATCCTGCACAAAATGGGGATCGAACGACAAAGGCTGATAGGCCGCATAATCGAACGCGAACTGTTTGTCGCGGATATTCAGCAACGGCGTTTCCAGGGTGGCATTGTGAACCGGTACACGTGACTGCACATACAGTTCTCCGCGAAATGAGCCGGGAGAGAGAGCTTCTGTGATCATGAGCGTAAATGTGCAATCTATTTTTTCATTTGACCTGCCGGGGAGGTCACTCCATCTGCGTCCGTTGATGAAGGTGTGCAGTGCCTCTTCGAGTGAGGCAAACAGCTGTCTGTGGGTGCCCGGAATCAGGTTGCTGTGTACCTTTACCGTGGCATTGAGTTCCTGTGCGGACAAAGAGAAAACTCCCGCCGCAGCAATCATCCAAATGCACATATACCTGAGAGATATTCTCATTCCGTGATTAACTGTCGTTTTAGGGATATAACAACCCTGTGACTTTCACAGGCAAAAATACACATTATTTCGGATAATCTGTTTTCAGGGAATGAAGAATGTCGGCTCAATTACGCGGAATTCTGTCCTGCGATTGATCTGATCAGCAATCCCCTGCTGTGAAGGTGTAAGCTGCCCGATGAAATCTTCCGTAAGCACATCACCTTCCTTCAGGAAAGCATACCTGGAAGCGATGTTTTTGCCCACACGCTTCGGAACTTCTTCTCCCCGTCCCGCAGCAGTGAGCCTGTTTTCACGGATGCCGTTCGCCATCAGATAATCAACCACCGCCTGCGCCCGTCTTAAGGAGAGATCCAGGTTATAAGCGGCACTGCCTTTGCGGTCGGTATGCGCCGAGAGTTCAATAGAAATCTCCGGATGTGCGCAAAGAAGGTTGATGAGCGTATCAAGCGCCTTCTTCGAATCAGGGCGCAGTGTGGCACGATCATAATCATAGAAAATATGTTCCAGCACGATTGGTTTGTTATAAGGGATCATTTCAAAATCGACATAATACAGGGTATCTTTTTCCGCAGAGGTAGTCCGCAGAGATTGTTTCTGATTGAGGAAACCATCAGCACTCGCCACCAACAGGTAATCCACTCCCCTGGCTGCCTTGAATTGGTATTCGCCCTTCAGGTTGGTGATAAAACGTTGTTGTGACCCGTCGCTCCCCACCACACTCACTGCCGCACCGGGAATAAACGCATCTTCCTGATCCACGGCAAACCCTTCTACCAGGATGGTTGCCTCAGGATAGACAAACGAGTAGATATGATCGTAACCGCGCACATCGTTCCGGTTGGAACTGAAAAAAACCTTTTCTGCATCCCGCGCAAAAGTGATGCCGAAATCATCAGCCGAAGAGTTAACGGGCACCGGCATGGGGTGAACATCCCATGGTGGGCTACCCTTCTGTTTTACGGCTGCAAACAGGTCCAAGCCTCCCCTTCCGGGATGTCCGTCGGAGGAAAAATAAAGGGTGGAATCGGTACGCAGACAGGGAAACATCTCATTGCCGGCCGTGTTGACCCGGGGACCAAGATTCTCGGGCGCACCTGTTTCATGGTCGGCTGTTATGCTTGTCCGCCAGATATCTTTACCGCCCTGCCCGCCGGGCATATCGGAGACGAAATAGAGGTACCGGCCGGATGGGGAAATGGCCGGATGGGCGAAGAGCGACAACGTGTCACCCTTCACAAGTTGAAGAGGACGACCGGCTGTCCATGCTCCATTGACTCTTCTCGAGTAATAAATCGCTGTGCCGGCGGAGTGATGGGAATCAGTCCCGCTGGAAGTATAGTACATCCATTCCCCGTCGCGGGTGATGGAAGGCGTACCCTCATCAAACCCGGTATTGATTTCGTCCGAGAGACGTTTTGGCTTCTTCCACGCACCGCTTACATCTGTCCCGGAGATGAACAGATCGTTGTGCTTCATTCCCGTCACCGTACTTTTCGTATCTCCGGGAACTTCATCTCTCGATGAGTTAAAATAAAGCACCTTATCCCCATGAGCCAGCAAAGGACTGAATTCACTCCGTGCGGAATTAAACAAGTCCATTCGCTGCACCACATATCGGGATGGTTCTTCACGCTGTGCCTGTTCCGCTCCTTCAAGTCCGTTTATTGCGAGAGGATGCCCCGGCTGCCAATGCAGAAAATTGCGATAAGCCGCTGCCGCCTCCTGATATCTTCCCTCCCTGTGGAGCATCTGTGCATAAGAAAGATACATGATTGTGTCGGGATAGCCAAACCGAATGGCATTGCCGTATGCCACCACGGCGTGTGCAGATTGGTTGAGCTTTCGGTAATTTTCCGCCAGCTCATAAGCGATCACGCCACGCCATGCACGCTCTTCGCGGGGTGCGTTGCGGTACAGTTTCCGATAGGTTTCACTTGCTGCATGATACTCCCCCCACAGATATTGCGCTCTTGCATCGTCCAGTTTCACCTGACCACAGGAAACCGGAAATAAGGCAACAGCCAGCAGCAAATATGTAATCCGTGATGTCAAAAAAAAATCCGTTTAGCATATAAACGGATTTCATCACTAAATATTGTAATCGGATCGTCACGACTGATGCTCCGGCCGCAGCAGGTCGTTTACCGTCTTCACCGGATTAAAGGTGGAGACAGGCACCTCCACAAAGATCGTGTTCCAATCGCTCATGGCCCCGTTCCACAATCCGGGCAGCTCCAATGCCTTGAGTTCCTTACCGTTCTTTGATTTGTGGGAAATGAATCCGGTGTTCGAATCTACAAATTTTGTCAGGTCAAACTTGTTTCCATTATAACTTTTCACGCCGCAGACCACATCCACAGGATTAAAATGGGATCCGTTCCTGAAGGCATCCATTGCCTGGGGATCATTTTTATCGATCTGTGAACTCTCCAGAATCTGTAGGGAGGCGGTACCGTCGGGATTGACAGCGATAAAGGGTCCCCCACCCGGTTCACCTGTATTCTTCACCATGCCACACACCCGGAAAGGTCGGTCGAGCTTTCTTTTCAAATATGCTTTGAGGGTATCATCGGTATCGAATTTCCCCGGATGTGAAATGGTTAACTCCTTTTCGGTGAAGTCCAGCATCTCACGCAACGCTGCCGCAGACACCTCTTCCGCCTCCAGCATCTTCAGGTAGTCGTGTGCCCGTTGTTGCATGGTCACCAGAATCCCTGCCAGCAGCTTTTTATAATGTGCCTCGTTCTCTTTCAACCTGTCCGGCACCACATTATCAATATTCTTAATGAAAATGATATCCGCATCAATATCGTTCAGGTTTTCAATCAGCGCGCCGTGTCCTCCGGGACGGAAGAGCAACGTGCCGTCTTCTTCCCGGAATGGTCGATTGTCCATATCCACTGCGATGGTGTCGGTACCTGGTTTTTGAATACTGTATGATACCGTGAAGGAAGCGCCCAGTTTAAATTCATAGCTCAACTTTCTGGCAGCCACAAGCAGCTCAAACAGCTTTCTGTGTTCTTCTGACACAGTGAAGTGAACATGCACCTCGTCATCCGCATTTTTGGCATAAAAAGTACCTTCCGTCAGATGCTCACCCACAGGTGTCCGGTTTCCTTCGGGATATTTGTGGAAGAGAAGCAATCCTTTCGGCATATTCCCATAGTCCAGTCCTTCGGGATAAAGCAACGCAGCCACCACCTCCTTATATCTTCCTTCGCTGCACAACTCCACGGCTCCCTTATCGAACAGCTCCTTGCAGGTCTCGTCCAGTGAAACAAAGAATGCAAACTGTGTCAGCTGTGTAAAAAAGGTTTTTTCGAAAGCAGTGACAGGTACTTCATAATCTGCATCCAGAAAAGCATACAGGTCTTTGAACATGCGACTGGCCGCACCCGATGCGGGTACAAATTTTGTGACCGTCTTCTCACTTTTCAGGTAATCGTGCCACGCTTTCAGATAGATCTTTTCCTCTTCTTCCGGTACGCTCATGATCCCTTTTTTCACAGAAGCTGCCGCTATAATAGGCAAATAGGGAAATCCGGTGTTAAAATAATGCAGCTGTGTATCAATTTGTTTCAGTGATATCCCTTTCTCACGCAGTAAATCAAGATCTTGTTGTGTATACATAATCTGTAGCGCTAAAAAAAAAATGCATTGCCGACCGCACCTCCAAAGATAAGAAATTCTTCCCGAACAGTCACGATAAAAATCATCATTTTTATTCAATCCATACTTACGCACGCAGTCATGTACCGGCATTTTCCCATACCCGCAACAAATTTCACGCATCGGATATCCAGTCATGATACAATTCCGACATATTGGCAGAATTATCCCATAGGAAAAATTTGGCACAACATTTGAGAAAGGATTGATGTAATGTACAATCTTTCGGCGGTTCAAGGCCGGCAGAACATTGAGAATAAGTCAGGAACATATAAAATTAAACATACAACAAACTATGGGAAAAATAATCGGAATAGACCTGGGGACAACCAATTCGTGCGTATCCGTCATGGAAGGCAACGAACCAGTTGTAATCCCCAATAATGAAGGCAAACGCACTACCCCTTCGGTTGTGGCATTTATGGACAACGGCGAACGAAAAGTAGGCGATCCGGCCAAACGACAGGCGATCACCAACCCCCAAAATACGGTTTTCTCCATCAAGAGACTTATGGGAGAAACATTCGACCGGGTGCAAAAAGAGATCGGCCGTGTATCCTACAAAGTGGTACGTGGTGACAACAACACGCCGCGTGTTGACATCAACGGTCACCTCTATTCACCACAGGAAATATCGGCCATCGTGTTGCAGAAGATGAAGAAAACAGCCGAAGACTACCTCGGACAGGAAGTGAAGGAGGCGGTGATAACGGTACCTGCTTATTTCAGTGATGCACAGCGCCAGGCAACCAAAGAAGCAGGAGAAATCGCCGGACTGACCGTGCGCCGTATCGTGAATGAGCCCACGGCTGCCGCACTGGCTTACGGATTGGACAAACAGAACAAAGACTCAAAAATAGCCGTATTCGACCTGGGTGGAGGGACATTTGACATATCGATTCTGGAACTGGGTGACGGCGTTTTCGAGGTAAAATCGACCAACGGTAATACGCACCTCGGGGGTGACGACTTCGACCACCGCATCATCGACTGGCTGGCAGAGGAGTTCCTGAACGAGGAAGGAATTGACCTCCGCAAAGACCCTATGGCACTCCAGCGTCTGAAAGAGGCTGCTGAGAAAGCGAAAATTGAACTTTCCAGTGCCTCCGCCACCGAGATAAACCTGCCCTACATCATGCCGGTGAACGGCATACCCAAGCATCTGGTGAAAACACTTACCCGTGCCAAATTCGAGCAGCTGATCGATGATCTGTTGCAGAAATGCATCGAACCCTGCAAGACGGCAATGAAAGATGCCGGAATGACAAATTCCGACATCGACGAAGTGATCCTGGTGGGTGGTTCCACGCGTATCCCTGCCGTACAGGACCTGGTAGAAAAGCTGTTCGGCAAAAAACCCCACAAGGGTGTGAATCCCGACGAGGTTGTGGCCATTGGTGCAGCTATCCAGGGAGCCGTTTTAACGGGTGAAGTGAAAGATGTGCTGTTGCTCGATGTAACGCCTCTCTCTCTTGGAATAGAAACATTGGGTGGTGTCATGACAAAGCTGATCGATGCCAACACCACCATCCCTACCCGGAAAAGTGAAACTTTCTCCACCGCCAGCGACAACCAGCCCTCCGTGCAGATCAACGTGCTGCAGGGTGAACGTGCCATGGCACGCGACAACAAACAGATTGGCGTCTTCAACCTCGATGGTATACCACCCTCTCCGCGGGGTATTCCCCAGATTGAAGTAACCTTCGATATCGATGCAAACGGCATCCTGAGCGTATCGGCGAAAGATAAGGCCACAGGCAAGGAACAAAAGATCCGTATCGAAGCCTCCTCCGGTCTGAGCGACGACGAGATCAAGCGCATGAAAGAGGAAGCTGCTGCCAATGCCGAAGCCGACAGGCTGGAGAAAGAGCGCATCGACAAGCTGAACCACGCTGATTCCACCATCTTCCAGACCGAGAAGCAGCTGAAAGACCTGGGCGACAAGATCCCCGCCGATAAAAAAGCACCGATTGAGGCAGCACTCAACAAACTGAAAGAAGCCCACAAGACGCAGAATCTGGAGGGCATAGACGCTGCCACCAACGAGCTGAACACCGCTTTCCAGGCAGCATCGCAGGACATGTACAATGCCAGCAACGCGCAGGCGGATGCACAGCCAGGTGCCAATGCAGGCACACAGCCGGGTGCTGATGGAGCCCCACATTCTTCGCGGGACAACGGTCAATCGGCTGACGATGTCACCGACGTTGATTTTGAGGAAGTGAAGTAACCAAACAGGTAAGATCTTTTTAACGAAAGCCGTCCTTTTTCAGGGACGGCTTTCCCCATTTATATTTATGCCACTTTAACTATTCATCTTCAGGAATTAACTGATAAAAAGATGATTATTGATCAAATTAGCGTAATTTTGTTTGTTGTAGCATTTGGTCTATTTTGACATCCTATCAGCAATGCTTTGCCTTCCCCATGCGGGTAACAATTCCCATCGTCTGAATCGACATCATCATCGGCTTTCTCAATTAAATCACAGGTCGAAAATGTGGCGCACGCCATTTTTTTGACACATTATCAAACAGAGATGATTCAATCATTTTTCATCGGAGATAAGGAGATTAGACTCCCCTTTATCCAAGGCGGCATGGGTGTGGGCATTTCATTGTCGGGGCTGGCCTCGGCAGTGGCCAACGAGGGTGGCGTCGGCGTTATTTCGAGTGCAGGATTAGGGTTATTGTACAGGCAATCCCCACGCAATTATTTCAAAGACTGCATCTGGGGGCTGAAAGAGGAAATCCGCAAGGCGCGGGAATCCACACGGGGAAATATCGGGGTAAACATCATGGTTGCCTTGTCGAATTTTGCCGATATGGTGCGCACCGCTATCGCTGAAAAGGCCGATTTTATCTTTGCCGGTGCGGGACTACCGCTCGACCTGCCCTCTTACCTGACAAGCAACAGCAAGACTAAGCTCATTCCCATTGTTTCTTCGGCCCGGGCTGCCAGGATTATTTGCGAAAAATGGCTGGCCAATTATAACTATCTCCCCGATGCCATCGTGGTGGAAGGCCCCAAGGCGGGAGGACACCTGGGGTTCAAACGGGAACAGATTGAAGATGAAAATTATGCATTGGAGAAGCTGATTCCTGAGGTACTGGAAGTGGCTTCCGGCTACAGGGATGTCAAATCGATCCCTGTGATTGCCGCGGGTGGAATCACCACAGGTGAGGATATTCATCGATTTCTACAGCTGGGTGCATCGGGGGTACAAATGGGTAGTATTTTCGTTCCCACGCATGAATGTGATGCGTCGGAAGCGTTCAAACAGATCTACCTCCACGCTTCAAAGAACGACTTAATGATTATCCAGAGCCCGGTAGGAATGCCGGGACGCGCCTTTCGGAACGATTTTCTGGAAAATATGAACAAAGGCAACGAAAAACCGATATCCTGTCCTTACAATTGTATTAAAACCTGCGACTATACAAAAAGTCCTTACTGCATCATGAAAGCATTGTACAATGCTTCCAGGGGCAGGATGAACAGAGGATATGCTTTTGCGGGAGCAAACGCCTACCTGTCGGATAAGATACGCAGCGTCAAAGAGGTAATCTTCCGGTTGAAAGAGGAATATGATGTCATCCAAAGGGCAAGCGTCCTCCAAAGGACAAGCGTCCTCCAAAGGGCAAGCGTCCTCCATAGGGCAAGCGTCCTCCAGGATATGCAGGGATGACGGGAACAGGCCTTCCCATCTGTAGGCCAGATGAGTAACCATCCATAAATGAATGGGATTCCATAAAATTTTTACCTGGAAAAATTACGGCAACCGCTTGGTTTTTGAAACTTTATTCCTACCTTTGCAGCCCAAACAGAAGGGAGGTTATGGCAACACTCGGGAAAAAAAAGAGAAATTAAACATCTTACACGCACATTTCCGGTTCAGGAAACGACAGACTGAATGAACGTTATCGTCGTACCAACCTATAGCAGGCTGTTTTGTCTGCATCCCGTCTTTCAACGCAATCATAATCTCAAAAAAAATAAAAAAAATCAACAATGATAGTAGTACAATTAAAAGAAGGCGAAAACATTGAAAGAGCCTTGAAAAAATTCAAACGTAAATATGAAAAAACAGGTGTTGTAAAAGAACTGCGCAGCCGACAGGCATTCATCAAGCCATCGGTAGAGAAACGCAAGAAGAAACAACACGCAGTCTACGTACAGAAACTGCACGAAAACGAAGAATAATTGCGTTCAGCGAGTGCAAAGACAAAACCTTGTTTTGGATATGCCGAGCGTAGCAATTATCTGATCAAAATCGAATAATTGCGTTCAGCGAGTGCAGAGACAAAACCTTGTTTTGGATATGCCGGGCGTAGAAATTATCTGATACAATCACATAAAATTTCGCTTTTGTAAAGTTTTTCCGTATCTTCGTAGCGCCATAGGGATTGATTTGGCTATGACGGTATGTGGAAAGAAAAATTCATACAATATCTCCGTTACGAGAAGAACTACTCCTCTCATACGGAGATATCTTATTTAAATGACCTTACACAATTCGAAGAATTTATCGCCGCAGAATGTGGAGCCATTGATCTGAAAGAGATCGACAGCGACCTTATCCGCATCTGGATAAGCCGGTTGATGGAACAGGGAATAAAAGCCCGATCTGTGAACAGGAAATTAAGTGCGGTGAAATCGTTCTTCCGCTACCTGAAAAAAAACGGACTTATTACACGGAACCCCGCAGAGCGGGTATCGGGACCCAAAACAGCCAAGCGGCTCCCCGCCTTTGTGAACGACGGTGATTTGAACAGGGTCATCGACGACTCGCCGGCCTATGATGATGGTTTTCGCGGACAACGCGACCGTTTCCTCATTGAGTTACTCTATCTCACCGGAATGCGCCGGGCAGAACTCATCGCGCTCAGGGACACCGACATCGATTTCAACAGCGGCACGCTGCGCGTGACGGGGAAACGAAACAAGCAACGCCTCATCCCATTCTCCGATGAAACGAAACTAAAACTGAAAAATTACATCGACCAAAGAGATCAGGAAATAACAAACAAATCGCCCTTCCTGTTTGTTAAGGAAGACGGAGACCCATTGTACCCGAAACTTGTTTATCGCATCGTCCACAACCATCTCAACAGCGTTTCCACGCTGTCAAAAAAAAGTCCGCACGTGCTGCGTCACTCTTTTGCCACCGAGATGCTGAACAACGGAGCAGAGATAAACGCGGTAAAGGAACTGCTTGGCCACTCCAGCCTGGCTTCCACCGAAATCTATACGCATGTAACATTTGAAGAGATGAAAAAAGCATATCACAACGCTCATCCGAGAGCAAAAAAATGAAGGAGGAAAAGTATGGAACTGACAATTCAATCTGTAAACTTTGACGCTACCGACCAACTGAAAGCGTTTGTAGAGAAGAAAATGAAGAAACTGGAACGATTTTCAGAAGATATCATTCTGGCAGAAGTCATCCTGAAAGTAGTGAAACCCGAGACCGCAAATAACAAGGAAGCAGCGGTAAAATTAAGCCTTCGACACAGGGAAGCTTTTGCAAGCAAAACAGCCGACACATTTGAAGAAGCCATTGACCTGTGCGCGATGGCGATTGAAAAACAAATCCTTAAGACCAAGGAAAAAAAGGAAAGATGATGCCAAAAAATTAAGACAAAAGTTTTGGCATCAGAAAAAATATCACTACCTTTGCGACCGTTTCTCTCTTAACTTGGAGAGGAACGGTTAATTTCAAGATATAAGCCTCTTTAGCTCAGCTGGCCAGAGCACGTGATTTGTAATCTCGGGGTCGTTGGTTCGAATCCGACAAGAGGCTCAAACCTGGGCAGTTACCAGAGTGGCCAAATGG